>JAIOQG010000251.1 GCA_021413465.1 Alphaproteobacteria bacterium
GACGGTTTGCAGGAAGATTGGAAGCGCTCGACGTCGGTGGACTATGCTCAGCAGAGTTCGCTGAATGTGAGCGTGCCGTTCACCAGTTTGAGCGAATGGATCGGGATCAGGCGCAAACTCGATTCGATCAAGCTTATTCAGCGTGTGAACATCGATGAAGTGAACATGAGCGGGGCGAAGTTACGTGTGGATTATTCGGGCAAGGCCGACCAGCTTCAGAACGCGCTGTCGCAGACCAACGTCTATCTCGCTAGCGATGCAAACGGAAACTGGACGCTGAGCCGCAATGCAACAGCCGCCGCAGGACCCAGCACGACCCCAGTGGTTCCTTAAGCCATCGCGCTATGGGTTGACGCTCGCGAACGGTGTCACCGCCGTTCGATTGGTGCTTGTGCCCTTTATCGTCATCGCTTTGTCGAAGGGTGAGTATAGCGATGCGTTTTGGATGACGCTGATTGCCGGCGCCACCGATGCGGTGGACGGCTATATCGCGCGCGCATTCGGCCACAAATCGCTGGTCGGCGCCTATCTCGATCCGGTCGCAGACAAGGTTTTGATCCTGTCGTTGTTGGGCATGCTGACCTATAGCGGTCATCTGCCGCTGTGGTTCGTCATTTTGGCCTTGGGACGCGATGTGGCTATTGTGGTGACGGTGGCCGTGTTCACGCGGATGAAAAAAGCAGATCTGCGCATGCAGCCCTTGTTGGTCAGCAAGATGACGACCGTGGCGCAAATCGCACTGGTGTTGGCGACGCTTGCCGATCTGGCGTTTAGCCTGGAGTGGACGGCGTTGCGCATGGGGTTGCTGTGGGGTGCAGCGGCGATGACGATCGCTTCTTGGGGCGCCTATTTCGTCGAGGGCTTGCGTGCGGTGCGGACGACGGACGCAAGTTCCGGTGCTTAGGTCCCCAATGCATTGCCACTTTTCTCCGGCCAGAATAACGGCAAGGTCGAGCTGAACCATGCCGGCAAAACTTCGCGGCTCGTCGCAACTTCCACTTTCGTTCGAAGCCAAGCGCAGTTACGCGCGGGACGACTTTGTTCCCGGGGATAGCAACGACGCCGCGCTGGCGCTGGTCGATGCTTGGCCGGATTGGAGCGCGCGTGTTTGCGCCGTATGGGGACCCAAGGGCTGCGGTAAGACGCATGTTGTTCGCATTTGGCAGGCTCGCGCCGGAGCGACGGCGATCGAGGCGCGCGCGCTGACCGACGATTTGGTGGCAAGGCTTGCTGCGGGCGGTGCTTTCGTCGTGGACGGTGCGGACGAGATCGGCGATGGAAAGGCGTTTTTCCATCTGCTGAATTTCGTGCAGCAAAGCGGCGGTTGGTTGCTAATGAGCGGCGTCGAAGCGCCGCCGCGTTGGCCGGCGGAGGTGCCCGATCTTCATTCGCGGTTAACCGCGGTGTCGGGGGCGCAGATGCAAATGCCCGACGACGTACTTCTTGCCAGAGTGTTACTCAAGCTGTTTGCGGACCGGCAATTGAAGCTGCCCGAGGCGCTGATCGACTATCTGGTGCCGCGTCTGCAGCGCTCGTTTGCGGAAGCCGAGCGGATCGTTGCCTTGATCGACGGCCTGGC
>JAIOQG010000252.1 GCA_021413465.1 Alphaproteobacteria bacterium
GCCTTCTCTATCACGACGTCGGCGCCGTCATCCGGATTGACCATCACGCCAATGCCCGCGGCACCGAGCTGCCCCAAATGCCATTTCGGATCTTTGAGGTCCGGCACGGAAACAAACACACGGCTCACGACCGCCTTCAAATAGGCAACCAATTCCGCAAAGCGCAAAGGCGGTGTCCCGGTTGGAATGAGCTCGATCTTGACAACCAACGGCGCCCTTAGGTCGCGCGCCGCTGCAAAACCTGCCAGATACGCTTTACGGGTTGAAACATTAGTCAATGTCGAAAAGCTGACCGCAGTGCCGATCGCAGCAACTTTCTGCGCCTCGTCGTAGCGCGTGGCATAGGTAATGGCGGCACGCAGCAATTCGATATCCACTTCGGCGCGGGACGCATCGCTAAGATTGCTCAACAGCCAATGGCCGAACGCATTGCCATCGCTTGAGATCTTCGCCGGCACGCAGAAAAATGTAGACGCCATGCCCCGTCGAAGGTCGAACACGGGGAATGCGCGCAATTTTAAGCCAAGCGCGTGTAGACGCCCCGACTTCTCAGGTACAGGACTTGCGCCTGGCGCCGCTTGGGGAATGGCGCCAGTGCCTTCCGTCGGTTGGAGATCGCCTTCCATTTCCCACTCTCTCGCCGCAAAAATTGACGTCTCGCATCAGCTGCCGAACACCCGCCTGAAAAGTCCATCTCGTTGGCGCAAGGGGTAGCGAACAATTCGGCGCCAGCAGCAAAGCACCCGCCCGGTAGTAACGCGTAAATTGTGCACTGATTCGCGCTCAATCAAAAATGGTCAGACCCCTGCACTGCTCCAAACCAAGCGAAAAAGCAGTGACGAACCGGTACATCACAGACACATAATGTGAAAAACTGCACACCGCATCTATTCACGCCGCTCGATTGCGTCAACGCGCTATTCGCCGATCACGGACAAAAGCGCCGCGGCAATCATAGAAAGAACGATGAGGAAGTTGATCGAGTACGCCGCAGTCAACATCGCAACGACACCTGCGGGTCGCGCCAACGGTGTCCGAATAGTCAACGACCCAACGGCAATCAGCGCTACAACCCCAAACAACACCGACGACAGCACCCATCCGAATACAATCGCCTGATCGAAAAGCCCGCGCGGCGGGGCCTTATGCGCTGCCGCCAGACCGATCAAAAAATCCACAAGCAACACGCATGGCAGCAGCGACACGAAGACAAATGTCACGGTCAACAAATTGCGTCCCTTGTTCCACGCCGCAAGCGCCGCCACAAAAACAAGCGCAACAACCCACGGGTTCTCGACAGCCACCGCCTCGATTGCCGAGAGCATCTCTTGCATCCTCCGCCCCATTTCGTGTCCCGGTTATGCCATGTCCGCTTACAAACATCCAAGTCGCCAAACACAGCTACTGGCCGCACTTAAAGAAGGTTCATCATAAGAAAAACCAGAAATTCCCCGCGGAAGCAGTCCCGGCAATCTCTGCAGCTAAGCGCTACAAACCCTTGCGCACCGAGGTATCCCTCCGTGCAGTACTATAGTCCGCTGCGCGGTAAGCTGACCGCGGATGCCCCTGCGCGCCTGGAATCCAAGGTTGCGCCCATACCTCGTCTGGCTTGTACGAGCGCGGATCAGGACGCGACACCAGATACACGCTTCCGATATAGGGTTCCGGAAAAACGCGGGCGCCGTCGTTCGTCAAGAGATAAGTAATCGCATCGATATCCTTCAAGACCCGGGGCGGTATAGCCAAAGGCAATCCGTCGGGACCGCGCAGGACTTGAATCTGATTGCGCGCGCCGACGCCGCCGAATCCTCGCGCATAAATGGATTTCAACGCCTGATCCTCAGTGAGAACTTTGTCTTGGATCGCGCGCACGATCAAATACAACGCCAGCAATTGTGCCTGTGGCGCGCCTTGGCTGTGGCCGGTGATCAGCAGCCGCCCACCTCTGACGATTCGCTCGAACGTTCCTTCAGCCTTGCACTGCTGATAGATGTCTTCCGCCACCTCGGACACTTGCTCGCCGCCGGATGTCAAGCCCGCAAGCATATCCGCCGTCTCGAGCGCCGACACTTCGGCCCCCTTGATGACGATGGCGCTGTCTAGCGAATCCTTCTTGTAGGCAATGTAGCCGCCGAACCCTTTCTTGTTCCGCCGCACCATGCGGTCGCCTTCGGGATAGCCCTCCACTGTCCGGTTGTCGAAGATAACGATCGGACGCCAGCCCGGCACGCCCTTGTTCAATTGGACAGGATCGTAGGCGAAGGACTGAAGCTCCTTGGTGATTTGTGCCAACTCCAAATTGCGCGTCGCAACCTCGGGCGGATCGATTGGCGCATCCTTTGGAATCGGGCCACCGAACATCCCCTCCCACATTTCCTGCAAAACCGCTGCACTGTCGTCGCGCCAACCAAGCTCCGCGCCGCTGGACGTAGCCATCTCGCCAGCAGCGCTTCCTGTTCGATCGGAGCTGCGCGCCTCCTTGTGTTCACCCTGATCATGAACCTCATCGTCATGGCCAACGCTACGCATCCGCCCGTGAACAGACTCGGCCATGCCGGCGATTTTGACGCCAAACGCGTCCTCAATAATTTTTGAAACTTCGCCACCGTTCACAATCCGCGCGAACTCCTGCTCGCGCCGCTCGCGCTCGCTGCGCGGCAGGTCGACGATCTCGCGCACCATGCGCGCCGCCTCGACCCAGTCGATGCCGCCCTCCGCCGCTGAGATGATGCTGTGCGCCTGCCGAAGCACGTCCGTGTCCAACCCCTTGGTCAGCTCCGGATCGTCGTGCTCAAGCTCGGAAATCAAATGCGCGGCTTCGGCCGTGCTCCGCGCATCGTCGGACTTGAAACGTGCGACGATGCTGTCCGCCAGTTTCTTCGGCATCACCCCGGCAAGCCGGGCCATCTGCAAGCTCTGCTGATCAAGCGTCGCATCGGCTCCGCCCGCTTGTGCCGAAGTTCCCACCGACGCCTGCTCGAAGTGATTGTTGAAGCCTTCAACTTGATCGGCATCGGTCCGGTCGATCTTCTTGCCGCGCGCCAGCACGTTGCGCGCCATTGCCGACGTCTTGACCTTGCGCTCGATCGCCCTCATCGCCTCGCCACTGTCACGCGTCAACTCGCGCGCCGCGCCTTTGCCAATCTTGTCGCGCTGCGCCATCCAACCTGCCAAGGCAGAGGGCGAAACCTCGCCGCGTTTTGCAGCTCCAATCGCCAGCTTCCCATCCACGATGGTGCGCGTCACGCCGGCGGCCTCCGCCGACGTTTTTTCGCTTCCCCGATAGCGGTGCTCGGCTTCCGCTTGCTTGCCAATGACACGCACAACATTGCGCTCCAGACCATATTTCGGATCCGCGGCACCACTGCGCCGCTTGACCATCTCAAGGGCTGCCTGCGGATCCTGCGTCGCAAGCGCCTTAAGTGCAGCTTGCGGAATCTCGACAAGCCGCCGGCCGAACGCCTCGGCAATCTTGGGCGGCAACCCCAACCGTTCGATGCCGTTTCGGCCTGCCTCGTAGTGGCTGGCGAAATTCATGGGTAGCGACGTTGCCGCCGCAACAAGATCGTCGATCGACTTTCCGACCACAACGATCCGCTCGCGCAGTCGCGCCTTGGCCTCCGTACGCAGTGCCTTGCCGCGCAGCTCCTGGTGCAGCGCATCGAAGCCACCCTTCAATGACTCGCGCGCATGCGGGTTGTCGATCTGCCCCCGGCGTTCGTTTTTGTATTTCTTAAACTCGTCGTCGACGCGCTTCACGAAGCCATGGCTGTCGCCGCCTGACTCCTGTGCCTCGCGAAACATGTTCAGAAAGTGCAGCCGCGCCTGCGCACGTTCCAGCCCGGCTGTAGCGTGCCCGTCCCGTTCCTCGCGCTTGGCCAACGCCTCACTGGTGACGGCGTCCAACTTGTCGCGCACAGGGTCCGCGCGCTCGATCAGCGGGCGCGCCACAACCGGCACCACCAACTGCGATCCAAAACTAGCAGGTCGTTGAAACACGATTGTCATCCTTGTATTCGGAGTCGGTTAAGCATCCCGACGGGTGGACGCGGCGCGCAACTTTCCAACCACGCGCAGAAGCCGGCGTGAATCTAAAGTTGTGGCAAAAACGCTAAGTCAGGAGAGACCGAACAAGAACGTCAGAATTAGAAAATGGAGCATGTGCGCAGTTAGCAGCATGACACCAATTCTAAAAGCCCCAGCGCTCTCCGGTTCAATCGGTTTGTTCGAAACGTAAAGCCATAGCGACACGCTTCCGCAAACTCCGAACAGAAAAAATACAATAAAAGAAAGTACGGCAAGCCCGATCACAAAAAAATCGAAACGTCCGTCTGAATAGCCCGAGAGCAACGAAACGAGGGCAAATGCCCACTGCAGAGCGAACCAACCCGAGAAGCTGAAAGCGAATGCTGACACCCGATTGGCGTAGGCATTCCAAGCGAGGGCCGCACACAGAACGACGCAGACCGCCAACGCAAATGGATAGGTCCGGAGGTTCATGCCAATGAAGAAAAACCAGTCAAGATTGGCTAGGAACTTCCCTTCCCATATCGCCAATTGAACATCTCCGCGCCGGCATTCGCGCCGTCGATCAAAAGATTACGAAGCCGAAAGGTGTTTTACACGAAGCGGGCGCCATCTAAAACAGATAAAGCGCTTGTCGGATTTTTCCGGCATTTGCGCGGTGCCGTTTGCCCGAGTCGCCGTTCTCGGGCGTGTAGTTGCCGTCACGGTCCATATCCTCTCTGTATCGCTTCGCTATTTTTTCTCTCCCGAGATTGTAGTAATCTACGATGAGCGCATCCTGCTCATCCGGAGTGAGCGACTTCCAAAGGTCGGGCGCCTTGCCATCAAACCAATTTGTCGCCTCAGCAACCATCAAACCGGCAAAGGCTGCAGTGGTGGATTCCTTGGCAGACTCGAGATCCCTTGCAAGCGCGTCGTACGCACTGTTGTACCGTTTGATTCCCAGAGGATCGTTTTCTGGATAGCGCACATTGTACTCGCGCAACATCCGAATCGCGGTGTGAAGCCTTATCTTGCCCCATCCGATGTCGATCAGGACCGGATGACGCGTTTTTTGCCATATGATGCCGCCCTCATACCAGGGCGGCAACTCCTCACCGCTGCTGGGATCTTTTTTGAGTACCTGTTCCCATTGCTCATAATCGGCATTGATATCTTCGTGACTCATTGGGGCCAACCTCGCCCATTTGGCCGCCCATTGAACATACTCGAGACGCCCCCTCGCGCGCGTGTCGTCGATCTCCTCGGCAATCGCACCGGCGATAGCACCTTCACTCACCCCCAAGGTGCGCGCGGCGCTAAGAATTTTCTCTCGATATTCACCCAGCTTAGCCAAATCCTCTTTGGCGTAGTCGAGATCTTCGACATCATAGCCGCGTCGCCCACCTGGAGGTGTATGGCCCCCATAAATCGTCCCGCCGTCCGAGCCCCCATAACCATCCGCATAGCCCAACTCGACGGTCTTTAGCGAACCATCCTCGCGATAAACGCCGTCCGTCAGGCGAAAGCCTTCCGACGGCCGATAGACCAGATCGTCCAACTTCTGGCCGCCGATCGTTTCATCCGCAGCACCGACCCTGACGTCGGCACCATCGAACACCTCACTCAATACGGGCAGCAGCGCATGCGCATGGCCATGCCTGTCGTAGTAAGCCTCGCGCGCCTCGCGCAGCTCGGGCTTGATAGTGTTGGCACCGTCGATCCGTTTCAACGCGCCCGCAATGCTGTAGCCCGCGCGCATCAACGCTTGCGCTTGCATCCCGATCTTCCGCACAGCACCGCTGAATTGACCGCTCAGGTCGCCGCCCGCGCCTTTCGCATCGCTAAAAGCGAGCAAGGTCTGCAACGCCTGCTCCCGCCGCTTAGCGTCGCGTGTTTGCAAAATGTCACCGGTCAGTTCTGCGCGCATCGCCCGGGGCAAACGCCCAGCCAGCCGCGCGTACTCGACCTTCCACTCGGGCCAGGCCCCCTTATACAGCGACGCAATTTCCAGATAGTGGTCGTCCAACGCCTGAATGGACTTGTCGTTCCACGTGCTCTTTTTGCGCGCGTTGAGAGAGGTCCCAACATCGATTTTGGCGTGCGACCGCGTCGCCGCATGCGCCACCGCCTGATCTGCAGTCTCTTCGAGTTTGCGGTACAGCTTGGAATCGGCAACCACGCTGGCCAACACCGGCTCATAGGCGAAACCGGGCGCCTGCGTACCGGCGATCACACTCTTCGCGCCCTCGTGCGTTTCCGCAATCCAAGCAATCTCGCTTTCCTCGCGCGCCCGATCCGATGCTTGCTTTTCCTCATCGGCGGCAAACTGCGCTTCAAGTTCCAGCGCGCTGCGCGTGTCTTCGGAGATGCCCAGATCTTCCTCGGCATACCCCTCTCGCGACCGCAGCGTTTGCAGCGCCTCTTGCGGATTTTGCGCAATCCGCGCCCGCATGCTATTTTCGGCAATCTGGTTATAGCGCTCCTTCAGAGAATTCTGCTCGACCGTGCTCACCCCATCCCAAATCCCCTTCGCGTCTTCGGCAACGACGCCGGCATCCTCCGGACTGGCGAGCGCAATCTTCGCAAGCCGCTCGAACGCGCTGCCGGCGCGCGCGCTATTCGCCTGCCGGTTCTTCTCCGCCTGCACCCCCAGCGCGGAACGCAAAATGATCTTGGTCTGACCCGGCGCATCAGGATCGGCCACCCGCACATTTTTGTCGGCGCTATCGTCGGGGCCCATAATGCCCGCAACCTCACCCACAGTGTCGCTGCCGTCGCTCGGATCGTCGGCGCCTTTGCGAACCGCTTCGGAGGCCTTGCG
>JAIOQG010000140.1 GCA_021413465.1 Alphaproteobacteria bacterium
CTTCGGACGTTCTACGTTTCGCTCGAGACGGCGCGCGTGGCTGCCGGAGAGAAGCTCAAAGTCGCCGAACTCGCCCGCATTGAGCAGGCCGTGTTGAAGTCGGTCGGCGCTGCGTTTTCGCCGGCCGCCGGCGACTGCCCATCGGTACGTGTCGGCTTTGGAATGCCATCGGCATCTTTGGTGCCGGTCGATCAACGCTCAGTCATGCGCTGGGGACAGCAGACACTGCGCGCCGTGCGTCGCTATTGGAAGCCGGTAACGGTTGCCGCCCTTTTCGGGTTGGGCGGCGCGGCCGCGGCGAAGGCCGATGCGCCAGCGGTTTCGGAAGCCAATCTGAAGGTCAGTGGTAATTTCGGCAATGTCATCGACGACTATGCCTGGCAGGTACAGGGACAATTCACGGCACCGATCGGCGAAGATTTTGGCCTTCAACTTGAAGGCGGCGGCGGTGCCGTTAACGGTCACGACTTTTACGGCGTGGGCGGACATCTGTTTACGCGCGATCCCGAGCTTTATCTTCTGGGACTGTTTGGCGGGTATGCGCAGGCGGGCGACTTCGATCTCGAAGTGGCGCGCGCCGGTGCGGAGGCTGAATTTTATCTGTCCGATCTGACCGTCCTTGCGACCGCGGGCTATCAATTCAGCGGCACGGACCAACTTGATGGCGCGTTCGGCTCGATCGACTTGCGCTGGTACGTCACGAACAACTTCTATCTGTCCGGCGGCGGCATGGTCGAGAAAGACAAACTCTACGGTCGCGCCGGATTCGAATGGCAGCCCGGATTCATGGCGCTTCCGGGCCTGGCCTTCAATGCCACCGGCGTTTGGGGCGACGACGACTATCGCAGCATCATGGGCGGGATGACGTACTATTTCGGTTCGAACGCCAGCTTGAAAGATCGCCACCGCAAGCAAGATCCGGACTCTGCTTTACTGTCCTTGTTCCAATCCGTTCAGCAGGAACAAGCCCGCCTTTGTGCCGCTTATGGTGCACCTACGAATTGTTAGCCTGAGCATGCCCCTCAAACTTGATAGGCGCGGATCACCTCCGCGCCTTTTTTGTTGGGCATCCTTGAGAGTCTAAGTTCTCGAGTTATGCGGGGAGAAACCATCCCGATCATGACTCGTCTTGCGCGCACGCCCCGATTCAACCTGCAACTTCTCAGTAACCAATGCGTTGAATGGCGCCTTCTTGACGGTTTTATTTGTCGTATCAACACCCCATTAAGCATTCGACCAAGCTCCATTAACTAAACTCGGTCAGTATGGCCCGATCGACTTAGTGGATGTCCTATGGATTTCGATCGAGCACAGCTTGGCACAGACTTGTGCGAACACTTGCGATCCGTCGCGGCGCCGATCTTTGCGGCGGTGGAAAATAGCGCCGCAGCCGGATTGACGTTGACGGTGCATGTGGCGTCGGTCCCGCGACAGCGCGATGTCAAAGCCCAAATCTTGACCGCGCTTGCCGGATGCACCGCGCAACAAATCAGAATCCGTTTTCACCGGGCTTCGAACCTTCTGGCGCCGCGCAGTTTGGAGCGTTTGGTCAAGCGGTTTGGCTCGGGAAAGATACTCTACGACCCGACGGGGGCGATCGAGCGCGCCCGATCCATGGTCGCGGCTGGATGCGCCGTGCGAGCATCGTTGGGCAGCAGGGCCTGTGGCGTTTATTATGCGCCGCGCCTGCGAACCATGTTTGTGGCGCTCAACGCGAAGCAGATCGCCGTCGGCGAAAAATTCAGAGTTGGCGCCTTGGCTGAGGTGGAACGCGCGGTTCACTCGGCGATCAGGGATTCTTTCCGCTTGAACATGGCCGATTGCCCCGCCATTCGCGTCGGGTTTGGGCTGCCGAAGTCGGAGCTGGTCGCCATCGACCAACGCTCTGTGGCCGGTTGGGGCGCGCGCATCGTTCGCGCCGTGCGCCGCTACTGGACGCCCATTGCCGTCGCAACGCTGTTCGGGCTCGGCGCATCGACTGCGGCTGCGAAGGACCCGGCCGTTTCTCAGACGAATTTGAAAATCACGAGTACGGGAGGCGTCGCCGACAGCGACTCCGCTTGGTTCGTCAACGGTGCGCTGACGACGCCGGTCAACAGCTCTTGGGGGCTGCAGATCGAAGGTGCCGCAGCAGGCGCCGACAGCGACACGACTTACGGCGCGGCAGGACACTTGTTCACGCGCGATCCGGAAAGCTACTTGCTGGGTTTGTTCGCGGCCTATGCCTCGGAGGACGAGTTCAACCTCGATGCCACGCGCGTCGGCGCGGAGGCTGAACTCTATTTGAAACAAATCTCGATCTTGGTCGATGCGGGCTACCAGTTCAGCGACACTGTCGGCGATACGGCCTTCGGCGAAATCGAACTGCGCTGGTATGTGTCCGACAATTTCGTGTTGAGCGGCGGCGGCAGCTTCGACGAGCAAAGCTCGATCGCGCGCGCCGGCGTCGAATGGCAGCCAGGTTTTTCGGCGCTACCAGGCCTTGCATTCCGCGTCGACGGCGCCGTCGGCGACAACGATTACGACAGCATCATGGGCGGCATCACCTATTACTTTGGCGCCGACGCCAGCCTGAAAGATCGCCACCGAAAGCAAGATCCGGCCAGCGTGCTTTTGGGTCTGATGTCGTCGGTCGAGCAGGAGAAGCAAAGGCTCTGCGCTCTGTACGGCTGCGCGACTGAGCCTCAGTAAATCTGAGGACGTGGGCCATAGATCGGTCGCAAGACTGGGCATGGAGAGCGATCTCCTTGCCCTATTTGTTTTGGCGGCCCATGTCGCTTAAGACTCTGCCGATGTTTGCGCAGGTGAAAATTGTCGCTCAGCGGTAAGACCGTGCTGTTGGCTTGGGAACTCGGCGAAGGCCTCGGCCATTTGCCTCCGCTCAAGGCTATTGCCCGCGCCCTCAAAGCCGAAGGCGTCGTCCCCGTGTTCGCGCTGCGCGACGCGGTGCAAACACGCGACGCATTGGCGGAGGTCGATGCGCTCATCCTCCCGGCACCGTTTTGGCCGACGCCCACCTTGGCGCCGCTGCCAAGCGGCACCTACGCCGACATTCTGATTTCAAACGGATACTCGTCGGCCGACAGTATTCGCGCTTTGGTTCGGGCCTGGGAACAGATCATAGATCTGATCAAGCCCGATCTCATCGTGTGCGAGCACGCACCGAGCGCGGCGCTGAGCGCGTTTAAGCGCATCCCCGTTGCGTTCGTGGGCAATGGATTTGTTGTGCCACCGGCCGAGAGCGCCGAATTTCCACCTTACGAACCGGGCAAAGGCGAAGCTCAGCGGCAACGGCCCGTGCTGCTTGCCCTGCAAGAGGCGCTCGGCGGTCTGGGGCGCGCGACGCCGACCACGCTTTGCGAGCCGTTTCGCGGGAATTTTCGCGGCATCTATTCCTTTCCGGCGCTTGATCCTTACCGCCACGTGCGGCGCGAGACGGTGTTGGGACCGATAGAGCCCGTTCCCGACCTGACGCCATTGCCGGCACAACGAAGACTCTTTGCCTACTCCGCTGCGGATGCGGCGCTGATCGGCGAAATCACGCAGGCGCTGATGGAGGTGGGGCCTCAGGCCAGCGCCTATTTTCGCGGATCACTTGGCGCGCGAGCAGCAGTAATCAAGAGTCGCGGCGTTCAGGTGTTCGATACGCCTCCTGAACTGCCCGCCGTGCTACCCGATGCCAGTGCGGTCTTCTCTCACGGCGGGACCGGGTTCGCAAATGCGGCGCTTGCCGCGGGACGGCCCCACATACTCAATCCGCGCCACTTTGAGGCGCATTCGACCGCGCGTGCGCTTGAAGAACTGGGCGCCGGTATTTGTCTGCATCCGTTCGAGCCAAAGCGGTTTCGCGAAGCGCTGAAACGCGCCAACGAAGACACGAAATTGCGCGATACATCGCAATTGGCAGGCGCGGCGGTACAGCGATTCATCAAAGGTGCGACGCCGCTCGAAAGCACGATGACAGCGTTGCGCGCCCTTCTCGCTTGATCGAGCTTGATCGACTGCGCCGCGCAATATTGTTGTCGCTAATGGACAATTGGGACAATGGTCGGTTGCCCCATAGCCCCGTGCAACTTTGCATTTGTTTCGTTCGAACCCGTAACCGATGACGCCAGGCGAAAACGTGTATGCTGGCGGCGGATTCCAATCCGTCTGCGGGAGTCGTTCGCGTGCCTAAGAATTGTATCCTTGTCGGAGCGCCGGTGGATTCCGGTCAGAAGACGCCCGGCTGTCTCATGGGGCCGTCGGCGTATCGGGTTGCCGGGTTGGCTCAAACCTTGGCCGAGCTTGGCCATCGCGTCAGCGATTGGGGGGATACTTCGCCGAGCGCCATTGTCGCAAAGCCGAGTTCGAACGCGCGGGTTCACGGCGAACAAGAAACAGTTGCCTGGGCGAAGGCGCTTGCGGAGGTTTCGGCGAAGGCGATGGAAGCCGGGTTTCCGATTTTTATGGGCGGCGACCATGCGATGTCGCTGGGAACCGTGGCCGGCGTCGCCGCGCATGCGAAGGACACGGGCCGGCCGCTGTTCGTGCTGTGGCTAGACGCGCATTCGGACGTGCACACACCGACCTCCTCCGACAGCGGGAACTATCATGGCATGCCCGTCGCCTATATCGCGGGCCGCGAGGGGTTCGATGCGTTTCCGCCCTTCCCCGCGCCGGTGCCCGCACGGCACATCTGTTTGTTCGGCATCCGCTCCGTCGATGCGGCCGAGCAAGCCGCGCTGAAGGGGCGCGACTATGCGATCAACGATATGCGCGTGTTGGACGAGCGCGGGATCGTCGCGCCGCTGCGGGAGTTCTTACAAATGGTCGAGCATATGAAGGGCATGCTGCACGTCTCGCTCGACGTCGATTTTCTCGATCCTTCGATCGCGCCCGGCGTGGGGACGACGGTGCCCGGCGGCGCAACATTTCGCGAGGCGCATCTCGTGATGGAACTATTAAACGAGCACAATCTTGTCACATCGCTCGATCTGGCCGAGCTGAACCCGTTTTTGGACGAGAGAGGACGCACCGCCCGGTTGATGGTCGACCTCGTGGCGAGCTTGATGGGCCGCAAGGTGTTCGATCGCCCGACACGCGGCCTGGGATAAGGAACATCGTATGACCGCCCCCTCACATCTTGCGCTCGTTCCCTTCATCAGCGTCGACAATATGATGCGCTTTGTCCTGCATGTGGGACTTGAGCGTATTTTGACGGAGCTTGCGTCCGAGATCGAAGCCGATTTCCGACGCTGGGAGAGTTTCGACAAGACGCCCCGCGTGGCCAGCCATTCGGACGTCGGCGTAATCGAATTGATGCCGACATCGGACGGCGAGTTCTATGGCTTCAAATACGTCAACGGCCATCCGAAGAACATGCAAGCCGGCCTGCAAACCGTGACGGCGTTCGGCGTGCTCGCCGATGTGGCGACCGGCTATCCGCTGTTGTTGTCGGAGATGACGATATTGACGGCGCTGCGAACTGCAGCGACCTCCGCCATGGCAGCGAAACACTTGGCGCCCAAGGGCGCTCACACGATGGCGATGATCGGCAACGGCGCACAGTCCGAGTTTCAAGCGCTGGCGTTTCGCGCGTTGTGCGGCATCGAGCACGTCCGCCTCTACGATATCGATCCCGCGGCGACGCGCAAATGCGCGGCGAATCTCGAAGGCACGGGATTGCGCATCACACCGTGCAAGAGCGCGGAAGCGGCGATGGAAGGCGCTCAGATCATCACGACTTGTACCGCCGACAAGCAGTGCGCCACGATTTTGACCGACAACATGGTAGGCTCGGGCGTGCACATCAACGCGATCGGCGGCGATTGTCCGGGTAAGACCGAGCTTCACCGCGACATTCTTTTGCGTTCCGACATCTTCGTCGAATACACACCCCAGACGCGGATCGAGGGCGAGATCCAACAGCTAGACGCGGATCACCCCGTGACGGAACTTTGGCGCGTGATCGCGGGTCAGGCGCCCGGCCGCACCGGCGCGAAGCAGATCACGCTGTTCGACGGCGTGGGTTTTGCCATCGAGGATTTCGCTGCGCTGCGCTATGTGCATGCGCGGGTGAAGGGGACGTCGTTCGTGCAGAATCTCGACATGATCGCCGACCCTGACGATCCGCGGGATTTGTATGGCATGTTGATGCGGGCGAAGGGTTAGCGGGCGCGGTGGTGAAGTCGAGCGCGTAGCCTCGGTCACTTCTTCAGGCCTACCATCGTCACCTTTTGCGCGCGATGGTGAATATCTCCGGGCTCGCTGGCGTGACTGGAGTCCGGTCCCAGTCCCCGAATTGCTCCTCGATCGCGAAGCAGGCCTCGCTCGAGAACTATGCCAGCGACACGCCATCCAAAAATCTCAGCGTGATTTGGACGACTTGCGGCGTGTGGCAGGCGGTGCTGTTAAAAGTGTGCCGACGGTGACGATGCCCCCGTACCGCAAATCTATGGCTTTTCTTTGAGATCACGACCGAGGCGGTATGACGTCCGCAAGGGGCGCGAAGCGCATCGACTGCGGTTCGAGCCAGGGATGGCGGATCGACATTTGCAAGATGAGTGCGGCCGCGTTGGGGTTGGTTTCCGTCGCCGACATGGATTGCGCATGGGTGCGATAGCGGCAAAGCAATTCGGGCACGAAGGTGCACATCAGACCGTGCTCCACGAACTTGCACCAGAAGTCGTAATCTTCCCAGCCGGTCGCATTGAGTTGGGAATAGCCGCCCACCTGACGCCACGCTGCTTTCGAGACGAGCGCCATTGCGTCGATGTAGTTTTTCGGTTTGAAGCGTTCCTTGCTCCAGAAATCCGCGTCGCCCAACCCTTGGCGGTCGCCGAAGAATTCGAGTTGGGTGTAGGCGCCGGCGGCACCGCTGTGGGCCATCGCCTGCACGCAGCTTTCGATGGCGCGTGGATAGAGCGCGTTGTCGGCGTCCATAACGAAGACGCGATCGGAAGTGGCTTGTTCGAAGGCCGTGTTGCGCGCGTAAGGTAGGCCCATGTTCGTTGTGTGGGCGATGACGCGGTGGGCGACGAACGGCGTGTCGTTGCGATCGAGCCATGCGAGCACCACAGCGAGGCTGTCGTCGGTGGAGCAATCGTCGACGACGACGAGTTCCATGTCGGCTTGCGTTTGGCGCGCTAGCGAGTCGAGGCACTCTTCGACATAGCGGGCGTAGTTGTAGAGCG
>JAIOQG010000141.1 GCA_021413465.1 Alphaproteobacteria bacterium
GAGGGCGAGATCACGGTTTCGATCAGCTCGCGATGGCCGCTCGCCCTCCAGCGGCGCACGAACTGCAACAGCCCGAGCACGAGGCCCGCAGCCGCGCCGAACAGGATATTGCGCCATACCAGCGCCGCCAAGGATTCGGGCGTCAATGGAGCGGCTTCGCCGATCGTGACCAGCGCTTCCCAGGCTTGCAGCAGGCCCGTCTCGTGCGCGACATAGCCCACTGCGTTACCGACGCCCATGCCGATCATGGCGCAGATAACGAAGGCAAAAAGCGTACCCACCGCGGTCATAATCAGACCGACGACCATATCGCCGACGATTTCGCCGCTGCGGCTCGTGGGACCGGACGGGGTTTGGTGGTGGCCGCTCGAGGGACGAATGACGGTCATGGCAGCGCATACTCGATGGGTGGCTTGCGACTCCCGCGAGACTACACCTGGATGGGCGTTGAGGCCTATGTCCCCGACGGCGCCCCCCTCCCCTTTTCATACCCTGACACCAGCGCTCTTTGCAGCTTTACGCGCGGGGCGTAGGCTAGTCTTGCGAGCGGCGCATAAGCCGACGACTTGATACGAGGGGAACGCCGGATGCGCCGTCTTGTTGTGGCTGTGGTTGCGCTTGTTGCGGTTTTGGCAGCGGCTGGCGGTGTCTATTGGTTCGGCGCGCAAGGCGGTTGGTTTGGGGCCGAGCATGATGCCGGCGTTATTCAAGGCAAGGCGATCCCCGAGGCAGTGATCGCGTCGCGCGTGGCGGCGACTGCTGCGGCGGCGCCTGCGGGCGATGAGGAGCAGATCTTGTTCGGCGATCTGCATGTGCACACGACGTTTTCAGCCGACGCGTTCCAATTTTCGTTACCGCTGCTGGGCGGCTCGGGCGCGCATCCGCTGGCGGATGCGTGCGACTATGCGCGCTATTGTTCGGCGCTCGATTTTTGGGCCTCGACCGATCACGCGGAGTCGATCACGCCGCTGCGCTGGACGCGCGTGAAAGAGTCCGTGCGCGCGTGCCAAAAAATCGCGGGCAACGACGCCAATCCCGATCTGGTTTCGTTTATCGGTTTCGAGTGGACGCAAGTCGGGCGCACGCCGGACGAACATTTCGGCCATAAGAACGTGATCTTCCGCGATCTCGACGACGACAAAGTTTCAGCGCGGCCGATTGCGGCGACGGGCAATGGCGGGATCTTGCGCTCGAGCAAGGGCATGTCGCCGTTGGTGCCGCTGAAGGACTTTAGCAACCGTCAGCATTATTTCGACTACAACACATTCGCGAGCCTGACACGCGAGGTGAAGGATTGCGACGCGAACACACCGTCGGACAAGCTGCCCACAGACTGCTACGAGGCGGCGGCGCGGCCGGCCGATTTAGTGCGCAAGATGATCGATGAGCAAAAACTGGCGCCGCTGATCATTCCTCACGGTACGAGTTGGGGGTTCTATACGCCGGCGGGCACGAATTGGGTGAAAGCGCTCGACCCCGGCGAACGGCCCGAGAAATTTCCGGTTATCGAAATCTATTCCGGCCACGGCAACAGCGAAGAATTCCGCTCGTGGAACGAAGTCGTGACGGCGGCCGACGGCACGCAATCCTGTCCACAGCCGACGAAAGACTATCTGCCGAGCTGCTGGCGCGCGGGCGAAATCATCCTGGAGCGCTGTCTGAAGGCGAAGATCGAGGCGGGCGAATGCGAGGCGCGCGCGGCCACCGCGCGGCAGTCTTATGTCGACATGCGCGTTTCGGGGTTGTTGTCGGTGCCGGGGGCGAAGTCTGAAGACTGGCTCGATGCCGGTCAGTGTACGGACTGTTTTCTGCCGGCGTTCAACTTCCGTCCCGGTACTTCCGTGCAGGCGGGGCTGGCGACGACGCATTTCTCCGACGACGGGGCGCAGGCAACGCGCTTCAACTGGGGCTTTATCGGCTCCAGCGATACGCACCGGGCACGGCCGGGCACCGGCTATAAGCAAGTCGACCGCCACGAGAACACGGACGCCGCCGGTCCGCCGAATTCGGATTTGCGCAATCTGCTTTTCCCGCAAGGCGCCGACAACGACGAGAACCCGAACTCGCGCAGTTTGACGCGCGAGGAGATTGCCAAGTTCCCGCCCCTGCAGACGATCGAGGCGGAACGGCAAGCGACGTTCCTAACCACCGGCGGCCTGGCCGCCGTGCATGCGGCGAACCGGTCGCGCGCAGCGATCTGGGAGGCGCTGCAGCGGCGGGAAATCTATGCGACGTCGGGGCAGAAGATCCTGTTGTGGTTCAACGCCGTCGACAAGTCGGGCGCGAAGACTTCGATGGGTGGGCGCGTTTCGGCGCGCGAGGCGCCGGTGTTCGAAGTGCGCGCGGCAGGCGCGTTCAAACAAAAGCCCGGCTGTCCCGATTTCGCAACGGCGGGGCTCGACGAAGGGCGCATTAAGAAGATCTGCTCAGGGGAGTGCGATAATCCCAGCGACGTGCGCAGCCGCATCGTGCGCATCGAGGTGGTGAAGATCAGGCCGCAAGCGGCGAAGGGCGAGGCGTTGGCGTCTTTGATCCAGGATCGCTTCATCGTGCATGAGTGCAAAGACGAGGGGAACGGCTGTACGTTCACGTTCAGCGACCCCGAATTCGCGGCCGGCCAGCGCGACGCGCTTTACTACGTGAAGGCTATCCAGGAAGCCGAGCCGATGATCAACGCCGAACGTCTGCACTGCGAGCGCGACGCCAACGGCAAATGCGTCAAAGTCCAGCTGTGCTTCGGCGACTATCGCTCCGGCGCCAGCGACTGCACGGCTCCCGCCGAACCCCGCGCTTGGTCGTCGCCGATCTATGTGGATTATGCGAAGGGCGGGTGAGCGTCTGACGGCGCCGGCGGATTTGCCGTCCCTCTGGGTGCGGCCGGTAGACACTGGGCGGCATTGATCTCACGCCCGGCCTCGCGTATCTGGGCCTCATGATTGCTGAGGCCGGACATTTTGCGTTGGTGATTGCGCTGGGGCTCGCGCTGCTGCAGGCCTTGTTGCCGCTTTATGGGGCGGCAGTGCGGGACGGCGCTTTGATGGCGTTTGGTTCCCGCGCAGCGGTGGGGCAATTGCTGTTCATTGCGTTCGCGTTCGCGGCGCTGACGGCGTGCTTCGTGCTGTCGGATTTTTCCGTATCGCTGGTGGCGCAGCATTCGCATTCCGACAAGCCGTTGATGTACAAAATTGCGGGCGTGTGGGGGAACCACGAGGGCTCGATGCTGCTGTGGGTGGTGATCCTGGCGCTGTTCGGGGGTGCCGTTGCAGCGTTCGGACGCAATTTGCCGGCGACGCTCAAGGCGCGGGTGCTCGCCGTGCAAGGCATGATCGGCGCGGGCTTCCTCGCCTTCATTCTGTTCACGTCGAATCCGTTCTTGCGGCTCGATCCGGCGCCGCTCGACGGCAACGGGTTGAACCCGCTGTTGCAGGATCCGGGCCTGGCGACGCATCCGCCGTTTCTCTATCTCGGCTATGTCGGGTTTTCGATGGCGTTTTCGTTTGCCATTGCCGCGCTCATCGAGGGCAAGGTCGATCCGGCGTGGGCGCGTTGGGTTAGGCCGTGGACACTTGCGGCGTGGTGCTTTCTCACCATCGGCATCATGCTGGGGTCGTTGTGGGCCTATTACGAGCTCGGTTGGGGCGGGTGGTGGTTTTGGGATCCGGTTGAAAACGCTTCGCTGATGCCATGGCTCGCGGGGACGGCGTTGGTGCATTCGGCGATCGTGGTGGAAAAGCGCGATGCGTTGAAGCGGTGGACCATCTTGCTGGCCATCCTGACGTTCTCGCTCAGCTTGATCGGCACGTTTTTGGTGCGCTCGGGTGTGATTTCAAGCGTGCATGCCTTCGCGACCGACCCCACGCGCGGGGTGTTCATTCTGGGCTTGCTGGTTTTGACCACCGGCGGGGCGCTGACGCTTTATGCGGTGCGGGCGCCGTCGCTCAAGCTTGGCAATCTGTTCGCGCCCGTCAGCCGCGAGGCGAGCTTGATCTTGAACAACGTGCTGTTGATGGCGATCACGAGCGTCGTGTTTTTGGGCACGTTTTATCCGTTGTTCGTGTCGACGACGAGCAGCGATCAGATTTCGGTCGGGCCGCCTTACTACAACATGTTCTTCGTGCCGGTGATGTTGGTGCTGATGATCGCCATGACGATCGGGCCGTTCTTGAGCTGGAAGCGCGGCGATCTGGCGGCGGCGCTGTTCCGCCTGAAGGCGGCGTTTGTGGCGGCACTCGGCGTGGCGGCAGCCGTGACGTGGCTGACGGCCGGCAAGGGCTCGTTTGCAGCGGCCGCGGTAGGCATTGTGGTATGGGTTTTCGTGGGCTCGCTGCTGTCGTTGGCCCTGCGCACGGGACTTGGCCAGGTGGCGCTTGCAACCGTGTGGACGCGCGCCCGCGGCTTACCGCGCGCCACCTACGGCATGGCTGTCGCGCATATGGGGATCGCGGTGACCGCGCTCGGCATTATCGGGGTGAGCGCTTGGACGGAAGAGAGCGTGAACATGCTCAAGCCCGGCGAAGCGGCGAATGTGGGCGGTTACGAGGTGCGGCTGATGGCGGTCGCCGACGCGCAAGGCCCCAACTACACGACGAAGATCGGCACGTTCGAAGTGCGCCAAGGCGGCGCGCTGCTTGACACGATGATCGCGGAGCGGCGGCAATATCCCAATCCCGGCAGCGAGACGACGGAAGCGGGTTTGCGCGTGCGGCCGGCCGACGTTTTGTACGTGACGCTAGGCCAGCCGCAGCCCGGCGGTGCGTGGACGGTGCGGCTTTATCATCATCCGCTGGTGGTGTGGATTTGGCTCGGCGCGGTGATCATGGCACTCGGCGGCGGGCTGTCGCTGAGCGACCGGCGCCTGCGCGTGGGTGCGCCGCGACGCGCCGCTGCGGCTGCTACAGCGGCGGCGTGAGGAAGGAAAAATGGCTCACGCAAAGACGCTAAGGCGCGAAGAAGAAAGACGACTCACACGAAGCAACGAAGCAACAAAGATGCGACTTGCATGCGACTCCGCGTCTCCGTCGCCTGCTATCGGGCGCTTCGCGCCCAAGACTCTTCGTAGCTTCGTTGCTTCGTGTGAGTCTTCCTCCTTCCTCCTTCGCGTCTTTGCGTCTTTGCGTGAGTCATTTTCTTCTGTCAGCGGCGGCGTGCGCGCATGAAGTCGCGTTGGCTGTCGACGGTGCCGTTGTTTTTGCTGCTGGCGCTTGCGGTTTATTTCGCGTTCGGGCTTACGCAAGATCCGCGCACGATCCATTCCGTGTTGATCGACAAGCCCCTGCCCGCGTTCGACTTGCCGGTGTTCGGGCAAGACGGTGCGCGGATTACGAACGAGGATTTCAAGGGCCATGTCAGCTTACTCAACGTGTTCGCATCGTGGTGCGTGTCGTGCCGGGCCGAGCATCCGCTATTCGTGCGGCTCAACGACGAAAAAAAAGTCGCGATCTATGGCTTGGCGTGGAAGGACAAGCCGGACGATCTGAAACAGTGGCTTGAAGAGTTGGGCAACCCGTACACGCGCATCGCCGACGAT
>JAIOQG010000153.1 GCA_021413465.1 Alphaproteobacteria bacterium
CGGTGCAACAGATGAAAAATCTCAGACGAGCGCAGCAGCGCCTTGGTCGGAATGCAGCCCCAGTTCAAACAGATGCCGCCCAGCTCCGACCGCTCGACCATCGCCGTCTTCAGCCCGAGCTGCGCCGCGCGGATGGCGGACACATAGCCGCCCGGCCCCGAACCGATAATGATCAAATCGAACTGAGTTTCGGCCATGCGGCCCCCCTGTGAAATACGCGCCTCTGGTCGCGCAAGCCCCGCCCCCTGTCAACCAACGCTTTGGCAGCAGCAGCGGCAATCACCCAAAAGAGTTCTTGCTTCGTTCTTTCGCTTGAGTAAGCTTCGCCCGTCAAACAGGAGAACCTCACATGAAGATCGGCTACGTCACCATCGGCGCGCTCGACGATGAAAAGGCAGGCAAGTTTTACGACGCAGTCTTCGGCGCCATGGGGGGCGACCGCAAATTCACCGACGGCGGCTGGACCGGCTACGGCGAAAAGGGCCAAGACAATCACGACGTCTATGTCGTCTCCAAAACCGCCGACGGCAAACCCGCCCGCGCCGGCAACGGCATCATGATCTCGTTCAAAGCCAAAACGAAAGACGAAGTCGAAGCGGCCTACAAAGCGGGCCTAAGCCACGGCGGCACCGACGAAGGCGCGCCGGGACCAAGGCCCGCCGACTCGAAAACATTCTTCGGTGCCTACCTGCGCGACCCGACGGGCAACAAGATCTGCGTTTATTGCAAGCCGTAAGACTCAAACGCAAAACTCATTGATCTTGGCCGGGCTTGACCCGGCCACCCAGTCTCGTTCGAAACGCGCGTAAGAAAGATTCACCACAAAGGCGCAAAGGAATTCGAAGTTGCACGAAGAGTCTTCGTGAACTTCTGCGTTCCTTTGAGCCTTTGTGGTGATACTTCTTTGGCGCGCAAGCGCGCACAGGGTGGCGGGGTTCAGACCAGCATCGTCACCGGGTCTTCGATATACCCCTTAAACGCCTCGAGCCACGTCGCCCCCAGCGCGCCGTCGATTACGCGGTGATCGCACGACATCTGCACCGTCATGACGTTGGCGATGGCAAGCGCGCCCTTCTTCACCACCGCGCGTTGCTCGCCCGCGCCGACGGCAAGGATCGCCGCGTGGGGCGGATTGATCACCGCCGTGAAATCCTTGATACCGAACATGCCGAGATTCGAGATCGCAAACGTCCCGCCCTCGAACTCGCTCGGCTTCAACTTCTTGGTCTTGGCGCGCGCCGCCAATTCCTTCACCTCGCGCGAGATGGCGGCAAGGCTCTTCGTCTCCGCCTTGAACACGATCGGCGTGATCAAACCGAACTCAAGCGCCACCGCGACGCCGACGTCGGCGTTCTTGTGACGCAGCAGCGCCGTGTCGGTCCAACTCGAATTCACGCCCGGCACCCGGATGAGTGCCAGCGCCACCGCCTTGACGATAAAATCGTTGACCGAGAGCTTATAAGTTCCCGCCCCTTCGGTCGGCGCTTTCTCGTTCATCTGCTTGCGCACGTCGAGCAACGTATCGATGTTGCAATCGATCTTTAGATAGAAATGCGGAATGTCGCTCTTCGAGGTTGTCAGACGCTTGGCGATCGTGCGCCGCATCGAATCGTGCGGCACCTCGTCATAGGCGTCCTTCGCGAAATAAAGCCGCGCATCGGGAATGGCCGGCGCCGCAACCGGTGCCGCCTCGGCCGCGCGAACCACAGGCGCCGGCGCAACCTTCATCGGCGCGGGCTTGGCAACGCCGCCCTTCAGCGCCGCCTCCACATCCGATTTCACAATCCGCCCATGCGGCCCCGAGCCCTGAATGACGGTCAGCTCGACGCCGCCTTGCGTCGCCACGCGTCGCGCCAAGGGCGAAGCAAATACGCGCTGACCAGACGGCACAGCAGCGGTTGGCGCTGGCGCTGCAGCACGCACCGGGCCCGGCGCTGGCGCCGTAGGAGCGGCACCCGGCGCTGCAGCTTTCGCAGGTGTCTGCGCAGCGGGTGCAGCGGCCGGTTTCGCACCAGCCACATACTTCTCATTCTCCTCGCGCAGCTGGGCGATGACGGTGTTCACCTTCACGCCCTCAGCACCCTCAACGATCAGCAACTCAGCAACGATCCCCTCGTCGACGGCCTCAACCTCCATCGTCGCCTTATCGGTTTCGATTTCGGCAATAACGTCGCCCGACTTCACCTTGTCGCCGACTTTGACGTGCCACTTCGCAAGCTTGCCCTCTTCCATCGTGGGCGACAGCGCGGGCATCAGAATGGGTGTTGTCACGCTCTAACTCCGATACAGCACGGACTTCGCCGCGACGACAACTTCGTCCACGGTCGGCAAAGCGAGCTTCTCCAAATTCGCCGCATAGGGCATCGGCACGTCCTTGCCCGTCACGCGCGCGGGCGGCGCGTCGAGATAGTCGAACGCTTGCTCCGTCACTTGCATCGCGACTTCCGACGAGATGCCGCAAATCGGCCAGCCTTCCTCAACGATCACGATGCGATTGGTTTTTTTCACCGACGCCACGACGGTCGCCGTGTCGAGCGGCCGCAACGACCGCAGATCGATGATCTCCGCCGAAATGCCGTCCTTCGCCAAAATGTCGGCGGCCTGCAGGACCATCCCCATCGTCACCGAATAGGAAACCAGCGTCACGTCGCTGCCTTCGCGCACCACGCGCGCCTTGCCGATCGGCAGCACGAAGTCGTCCATCTTCGGCACATCGAAACTGCGCCCATAGGCGATTTCGTTTTCCAGAAAAATGACGGGATTGGGATCGCGGATTGCCGCCTTCAACAAGCCCTTGGCATCCGCCGCGAAATACGGCGCCACGACGCGCAAACCCGGCACGTGCGCATACCACGACGCATAGTTCTGGCTGTGCTGCGCCCCCACGCGCGACGCCGCGCCGTTCGGTCCGCGAAACACGATCGGACAACTCATCTGCCCGCCCGACATATACGCCGTCTTGCCCGCGGAGTTGATGATCTGATCGATCGCTTGCATTGCGAAGTTCCAGGTCATGAACTCGACAATGGGCCGCAAACCCGCAAACGCCGCTCCGACCCCAAGCCCGGCGAAACCTTGCTCCGTAATCGGCGTATCGATCACGCGCTTCGGGCCGAATTCGTCCAGCAAACCCTGACTGATCTTATAGGCGCCCTGGTACTGACCCACTTCCTCGCCCATCAGAAAGACGTTCGGGTCGCGGCGCATTTCTTCCGCCATCGCCTCGCGCAAGGCTTCGCGCACGGTGATGGTCACCATCGGCGTCCCCGCGGGCACGTCGGGATCGTCCGCCGTCACCGCCACGGGCGCAGGTGCCACAGACGCCATCGTTACCGCCGGCGCAACCGTCGCTGCCGGCGGGGCAGCCTTAGGCGCGCTGCCGCCATTCGTGGCTTTCGGTGCCGAAGTCGCCTCGCCCTCGGCCTGCAAGAGCGCAATCGGCACGTTGACCTTCACGCCCTCCGTGCCTTCGGCAATCAAAAGCTTCGAGATGACCCCTTCATCGACCGCTTCGACTTCCATCGTCGCCTTGTCGGTTTCGATCTCGGCGATGATGTCGCCCGACGAAACCTTGTCGCCTTCCTTCACATGCCATTTGGCAAGCTTGCCCTCTTCCATGGTCGGCGAAAGCGCAGGCATCAAGATTTCGGTGGGCATCGGTGTGTCCGCTCAGGCGCCAATTCCAAACAAAGCCAACAACACCATCACGGTTCCGATCATGCCGATGGTCCACGGAATTGGACGGATATAGGGCAACCCCGCCAGATAAATTACCGCATGCGCCGCGCGCGAATAAAAGAACAGTTGCGCGCCCCAAACGGTCATCGAATTGGATAGGCCCATGCTCGCCGCCGCCAAAATCAACGGCGCGAACATGATCAGCCCCTCGCGATGATTGTCGACGCAACGCTTTGTACGCGCCTGCCACACCGAAGGCTCGCCCAGCTTGTCGCGCGCCCCTGCCATCACCATGGCGCCTTGCGCCTGTGTGCCGGCCGCGGCTTGAATGATCACAAGTACAATTAGCAGCGCCACGCTCAGCGCCAGCATCGTCAATTCGATCGACATTATCCCTCCGACATAATCCAAAGAATTCTCAAGGCACGTTCAGAACGGTGCCACCGCTATTGTCGCCTTCATTGGTCTCGGCGACGGCAGATCCGGCATCGGCAACCACCGTGAACTCGTAATTGCCCGCCGGCCACACAAGCCCGTCCCAGAATGCGATCTTATGATTGAACACATGGCCGACCGCGAGCCCGGGCACCGTCACCGTCAGCTTGTTCGGAAACGCCGGATCTTCATACGGCGCCACTGCGCGCGCCGGAGGTTCGACGCAACCGCCTCCGCCCAAGTTCTTGCATTCGACCGTCACCTTGAAGGGGCCTGCAGCGGCGCTGCCGGTGTTGCGCACCGAAATCGTACCCTTCGTCATCCTCGACGCGATAGGCACCAGGTTCGGCGCCTTGGCCACGATGATCGGCGGCACGGCGACTGGCGGCGCCGCGTTCGCACCGCGCAACGCCATCAAGGAAGCAAGCACAATCGCAAATCCAGTCGCTCTCATCTCATGTCCTCCACTTGTGCCCTTGGGCATTCAATGAACGATATCGGTCCACAACTCGGCAACGTCCGGTTCGGGCGATGTCTGCGCGAACTCCGCCGCGTGGCTCACCACCGCGCGAAGTTCTTTGTCGATCTCTTTCAGCTCGTCTTCGCTTGTCATCTTGGCGTCGAGCAGAACCTGCCGCACATGATCGATCGGATCGTGCTTCTCGCGCACCTGATCGACCTCCTCGCGCGTGCGATACTTCGCCGGGTCCGACATCGAATGCCCGCGATAGCGATAGGTTTTCATCTCAAGGATAAACGGCCCCTTGCCTTCCCGGCACCACTTGACCGCCTTTTCGCCCGCCGCCTTCACGGCCATCACATCCATGCCGTCGACCTCTTCGCCGGGGATGTTGAACGAACTGCCGCGCTTATGCAGATGCGTCTCGGCGCTCGACCGCGAGACCGATGTTCCCATCGCATACTGATTGTTCTCGATCACATAAACGACCGGCAGCTTCCAAAGCTCCGCCATATTGAAGCTCTCGTAAACTTGGCCCTGGTTCGCCGCGCCGTCCCCGAAATAGGTCAAGCACACCCGGTCGTTGCCGCGATACTTGTTGGCAAACGCCAAACCCGTTCCCAACGGCACCTGCGCGCCGACGATACCGTGCCCGCCGAAGAAATTCTTCTCGCGGCTGAACATGTGCATCGAGCCGCCTTTGCCGCGGGAGTAACCGCCGCTGCGCCCCGTAAGCTCTGCCATCACACCGGCAGGGTCCATGCCGCAGGCCAGCATATGCCCGTGATCGCGATAGGCGGTGATGACCTGATCGCCCTCCCCGATCGCCGATTGCATGCCGACCACGACCGCTTCCTGGCCGATATACAGGTGACAAAAACCGCCGATCAAACCCATGCCGTAAAGCTGCCCGGCCTTCTCCTCGAAACGCCGGATCAACAGCATTTCGCGGTAAAAGCGGATCAGCTCTTCCTTGATAATCTTCGGCTTTGGCGCCGGGGCGGCGCGGCTTGCGGCTTCGGCCTTGGCCATGGGGGCTCCGGTCGCACAGAAAGGTTGCGTCTCAAGCGCTCCTGTACCGTCCGCCTGCAGGGGGCGCAAGGCTCGACAGGCGACTAAGCGTGCTGCACTGCAACACTTTCAGGGCTTATCCTTCAAGATCACGACCTCGTCGGGGCCGCTCAGCCCCAACCGCGCTCGCGCCTGTTCTTCCAGCAAATCGGGATCGACACTTTCGGGACGCAGCAATCGAACCCGATGTTCAAGCGCCAGGCGCTCGCTACGAACGGTGTCGAGGTCTGCTTGCTTCAGATCGATCTCATGCTGCAAACGGATCCAATTGAGCACCCCGTGGTTCCCATAGATCGCGAAGTACCCGAAATAAATGACAAGCGACATCACCAGCAGTGGGAAGACCAAACTGCGCGTCGTGCCGCCGAGAATTGTGCCGTTCGCCATGGTGCAAACGAATCACATCGGATTCCGTGCGGTCAAGCACTATTGAGTTAAGCGAAATTAACCCGGGCCCCAGGGAACAAAGCGCGTCTCGCGATACCATTTCGAGAGCAACCATTTCTGACCGCCGAGCACCGGTTGACCGGCATGCAACGAAGACTTATCCGGCCCGCCCGCCGCATCGCAGTTATGAAACAAAATGGCGTCGCCGACATTGCCTTTGACCATGATGCCGGCCGTCAAGAATTTCGTGTCTCCCCCGACATAGTCGGTATTGAGATACACCAGCAAAGTGCGAATGCGTTGACCGCTCGGGTCCGCTCTCGCCGCTTCGACCGGAAAGAAATCATAGTGCGGCAGATACTGTTCGCCGTGTCGATACATCAAAATATTTGTCATCTCGCCATTCTCTGGCGCAAGCCCCGCCACCGCCGCCAAACGCAAATTGATCGCGTGAATGACCATGTCTTGGTTCACCGGCCACAACACGCCGACGCTATTCGTGCGAGCCCGGCTTTTGACTGTTCGCCGGTTCTCATGATCGACAACTTCCGCCGGGCGCATCAGACGCGCTACGGATCCGATCAGATAGTCGCACTCCTCCGCGCTCAACAATCCATCAAACCGCCGAAGAAGCGGCCGCTCTGAAAGTGCGACCCCTGTGGACGCGGCAATGCCCGGTGGAGTCGCGAGCAACGCTTCAATCTGCTGCCAATCCAATTCGCCGTGCGGCAACTTCGGCGCAATCTCGCTGACAATAGGCGCCACATTGGCGACACTGGCAGCCAACGGATGATTGAACCGCGCGATGCCGGCGCGCCATTGCGAGCAATACTCTTCCGCCGCCAGAACCCGCCCCGAGGCTTGGCGGCGCAGAATGGCAAACGCCGCAAGCCCGTCACCCATCAACCCGGCGCGAAGCAACAAATCTTCCGCCAAAGCGGAACCGGGACTGGCCATCTCGACCAGCAGCGCCAACTCCCTGAGCGCGATCGGATCGCGCGCCTGCCCCGCTGCAATCAATAGGGACATGCCGCCCGGCCAATCGGCCTCGTCCAATGTGCCGATGGCGGTTTGCGCTGCGAGGATGCGCCGGGCTGCCGAACTGCCCGACGCGACCGAGCGGCGCA
Source organism: Alphaproteobacteria bacterium (assembly GCA_021413465.1). Lineage (GTDB taxonomy): Bacteria > Pseudomonadota > Alphaproteobacteria > Micropepsales > Micropepsaceae > SZUA-430. The sequence goes on from JAIOQG010000153.1 coordinate 7,159, forward strand.
GCCTTTCGATGGCCTGCGGAATATTGCGCGGAACCTCGAGCCCCTGAAGGTCGGCCATGGCCGCCAGGTTCAACGCCGGCGGATGACCGGCACTGGCCGCGCGTTCAAGCCAAGACCGCGCCTCGTCGCGACGGCCTAAACGGTCCAACACGACCGCCAATTCGAATTGCGCCTCGACCGCGCCCGTACTCGCCTTCGCTTCAAGTGCTGCGAGATTTTGTGCGCCGCTGCTCATGCGTCATTGATCGAGGCGAGCATAAACGGCGGACGGCCCAAGATACTCCTCGATGCGCAGCAGCTGATTATACTTGGCCAAACGGTCGGACCGCGACAGCGAACCGGTCTTGATGCGCCCGCAATTTGTCGCCACCGCAAGATCCGCAATCGTCGTGTCCTCGGTCTCGCCCGAGCGATGCGACATCACCGCGCGATAGCCCGCCTTATGCGCGATCTCAACCGCTTCAAGAGTTTCCGACAGCGTTCCGATCTGATTGACCTTGATCAAAATCGCGTTTGCAACGCCCTTCGCAATGCCCTCACGCAGGCGCTTGGGGTTCGTCACGAACAGATCGTCGCCGACGAGTTGGACTTTCTTGCCGATAGCGTCAGTCAGAGACTTCCACCCCGCCCAATCGTCTTCCGCCATACCGTCTTCGATGGAAACGATCGGATAGCGCCGGCACAAATCTTCGTAAAATTTCACCATCCCGTCGGGCGAGAGCTTTTTGCCCTCGCCTGCCAAATCGTACACGCCGTCTTTGAAGAACTCGGTCGATGCCGGATCGAGCGCCAGCTTCACGTGCTCGCCCGGCTTATAGCCAGCCGCTTCGATCGCGCGCATAACGAACGACAACGCTTCGTCAGCGGATTTCAAGTTGGGCGCGAAGCCGCCTTCGTCGCCGACATTCGTGTTGTGCCCTGCGTCCTTCAACGACTTGCGCAAGGCATGAAAAACTTCGGCCCCGATGCGAAGCGCCTCGCGAAACGTCGGCGCGCCGACGGGCAAGATCATGAATTCCTGAAAGTCGATCGGGTTGTCGGCATGCGCGCCGCCGTTGATGATGTTCATGAACGGCACCGGCAGAACATGCGCGTGCGCCCCGCCGACATACCGGAACAATTTTTGTCCGCGCGCCGCCGCGGCCGCATGAGCGACCGCCAGCGACACACCCAAAGTTGCATTGGCGCCAAGTCTAGATTTGTTGGCGGTGCCGTCGAGTTGGATCAGCGAGCGGTCGATGTGCAGCTGTTCCTCTGCCTCCATCCCCGATAACGCATCGAAAATCTCACCATTGACCGCCGCAACCGCATGTTCGACACCCTTACCGCCGTACCGCTTCCCGCCGTCGCGCTTTTCGACTGCTTCATGCGCACCCGTCGAGGCCCCCGACGGAACAGCAGCGCGGCCTTCGCAGCCATTCTCAAGCTCAACCTCGACTTCAACCGTCGGATTGCCGCGGCTGTCCAAGATTTCACGCGCCCTAATGTCGATAATGGCAGTCATACGCCCTCGCATCCTTTGAAGCCTGCTACATAGCGAACGGACGCCCAGCGCGAAAGCCCAACGCGGCGCCCCTTCTCTTTCCGGCCGCAGCCTCTAGCCTGGACCATGCTGAGTCGCGCCGCGTTGGCGCGGCGGCTCAAGGGGAGGAATATCGATGTCGGCTTGGATCGTATTGGTCACTTTGGCGGCTCTGCTGCTCTATTTCTACATGGGAACCCTCATCGGCGCCGCCCGGGTGAAGCACGGCATCCCCGCACCCGCCACCTCGGGAAACCCGGATTTCGAGCGCGTTTTTCGCGTGCACATGAACACGCTGGAATGGCTGCCGCTGTTTCTGCCGACGCTTTGGATTTGCGCCTATTACTGGGACCCGCGCGTTACGGCGCTCGTCGGCTGCGTTTGGATCGTGGGCCGCGCCATGTACATGCACGGCTACATTGCCGCCGCCAATCAGCGCTCCATGGGCTTTCTCATCCAGGCCATCGCTGTGCTGCTGCTCCTGCTCGGTAGTGCCGCGGGCGCAGTTATGAGCCTGATCAACGGCGCCTGAGCACCGCGCGCCTCGCGGTCACCCAAGACCTCCCTAGCCTCCGGCGCAAACCTGATGCTAGGGATGCGCCGTGTGATCTGGGAGACTTGCGATGTCGGCTGTGCATCTGAAGCGTTGGAACATCTCGCTCGGAGCGGGCAAGCCCCTCGTCGTGATTGCCGGCCTGAACGTGCTGGAAAACCTCGATCTGGCGCTCAAAGTCGGACGTCAACTTCAAGCCGTAACATCGGAACTCGGCCTGCCCTACATTTTCAAGGCAAGCTTCGACAAAGCCAACCGCTCCTCGATCAAGAGCTATCGCGGTCCGGGCCTGAAAGACGGCTTGGCTATGCTCGCGGAAGTGAAGCGCGTGCTGAACGTGCCGATCGCCACCGACATCCACGAGGTCGACCAAGCTGAACCAGTCGCGGCGATCGCAGACGTGGTGCAGATCCCCGCCTTCCTTTGCCGCCAGACCGATCTAATCGTAGCCGCAGCACGTGCCACCAGCGCCGC
>JAIOQG010000142.1 GCA_021413465.1 Alphaproteobacteria bacterium
TCGAGCGAATGATCGGTCATCTCAAGATCAATCGCGCGGTCGCAACGCGCTACGACAAGCTCGCCAGCTCGTTCCTCGATGCGCTACACATTGCTGCGATCCGCAAATGTTTGCGGACCGCAACTTTGTAAACAGGGCCTAAGATTCACTCAATCGACCTCAGGGGGTGCAGACCTGCAAGTGTATCAGTGTTCGAACCGTACGGCATCCGTATTTTGGCGAAGGAACTAGTCCTGACAGGAGACCTTATGATTGGTCGAGGACGTCGACCAAGTCGAATACTGATGCTCGATGCGCACGGAATGAAGGCGCGGGAAATTCAACTGGTTGGAGGTTCGGAATTTCTGGGTGGAAAACTAGCCCACAAGATTTGGGAATTGATGCTTGATCGCCTTAGAGCGCTAGCCTCAACGCGAAAAAGTCGATCCGAAAAAATATCAGCTGATGATCCGGTAAGCACTCTCAATGCCGAAGATCTCATCAACATTCATACCGTTGCGGCCCGTAGCGCCCTCAAGACAATCGCGCTGAACAGCGCCGTAACGGAAAAATTGTTCATCTCTGTAAATGCCTCTGGCATCGTCGACCTGCACGATGCGCACGTGAAGATAAAAATCCTCGTAGATGCGGACGACCTAAATCGAATTCACTCCATCGACTTTGGTTCATCGGCAGAGGCGCATTTAGCGAGTAATGCCGCACGCAGTGAGTATGAAAGGCACTTGCTCGAAAGCACACGGTTCCTGACTGGCACGTTGGCGCCGTGCTTGGATCTGGCTGGCCTGAATTGCGAAGGCGAGCTGAGGTTCGACGGCCCAGAACAGGGTATTGATGACAAGTCAAAAAATGCCACACCGCCCGTTGTCGGACACATCAATTTGGTCAATGCTCGCTGCCGCGTTTACACAGACGATGGCACATGGCTGGAACGAGCAACGCGGCCGGGAGGCAAGAGCATAAAACAGGGATTAACCTTCGGACTGGGGTCTTTTCACTACGAATATTTCGGCCAAAGCCGGCGCCTATTGGTCGACAGTGATCAAGAGTTTGATCGCGGCTACTGGTCTCGCAGTCTGAATGGAAAATCTGCTGCAGATAGCGCCATCCAACGTGAATACGACAGAAGAATAAAATTTGAGAGTTATAGCGGCTCACAAGAGCATAGTGGCGCAGATTCCACAAACAGTGCCTGGATATTTTGGCCCAACCGAGTGGAACCCATAAGTGAAGGGGAGTTTGACACGAAGCCAAAGCGCGGAAATTACAGCGACAGCTCCCTCAAACTCGTGAGGGTGGACAAAAGATTCATTAAGAACAAACTTCAATGGCTGAACGCAGCACCGCTCGATGATTTTGAAAACGATCCGCTGGAACCGACGCCTCCGGAATTCGACGCTCAACCGTGGACACACTGCGCCAGAGTTCTCCGCTTGGCGGGATGGCGCCAAGAGGCAGACAACGTTCTGATGGAACGGGAGGACAAAATTCATCAGTCAAAAATTAAACCGCAAAGTTACCGATTCGACATTTTGATATTTGTCACATCCATTTTTCTCGTTTCGCTGTTCCAACAAGACCCTCTATTCGAGAGAATCAACATTCTTTTTCCTGCCCTAATTCTTCTCGCCTTGAGCGCAGCTCTACTACCGAACGGGTATTTCCCAAGTTTCTGGTATCGCCTTCTGAAAACTACCGTAGGCTACGGCTTCCAACCAAAACGTGCAATTGTGCATTCGGCAGTCATTGTGTCGGCTGCGGCAATAGTATTCTTCATTGGCTCTCGGTACGACCTGATAATCCGCAGCCCAGCTGCAAATAACCCTGGAGCGCCGTTCGAACAGGTGACGTCGCTAGAGCCGCCGAGTAGTTACTTCAACAAAAACAACGTATCGACAGAATTGCGGCCCGATGCCCGTAAGCTGGAGCCGATGTTCACACTTGCGTCGGCGCGCGACTACCGCGACTGCTCCGGTATTGATCGCGAGCAATGTCAACGTGACCCCATAAATCCCTTTCAGGAGGCGAAGGAGCCTCAGCCAAGCAAGCATCAGAGTTCGCCACCACAGTCCACGACAACCGCCAAGCCTGGTGAAACAACCTCGGCGCAAGACTCTCGCGCACAGCTAACAAATTTCTATATTTACAACGTCGCAAAACAAGCGGACCAAAGCGCCCCCTATCCCGACTTCAACCCGATTATTTTCAGCATCGACACTTTCATTCCACTAATAGATTTCAGTCAAGGCGCGTATTGGGTACCTGGGTTCAACGCCAATCGCCTGCCTATTTCTTCCGGCACCAAACCTCAGTTGCTGGACAAAATTTTTCTTCTCGTCGTGTCACTTTGCTATTGGTTCGTGATTGCGGCAGGCTGGCTATACACTTTCATGCTTGCCGCAACATTCGCTGGGTTACTTGAGCGAAAAGAATAATTGGACCAATCACCAACTCCAGAACAAATAACCCTGAGAGATCCTGGGGTCGTAATTTTTCTACAGCCTAATGCCCGTTCGACTTGCCTGATAACGCGGCGCCGGTTGACGCAGCACTCGCCCGTCCCGGCGCGTGCGGTGTCGGTGGGAAGCCGCAATACATGCGCAACCAGCGCACCGGCGGGCGCCACCACGTCCACGCATTGAACGTGCGGTACTTCAACTCTGTGCGGCGGATGAGGACCCGATAATTGTCGACGATCAAAACGTCGCCGCGATCGAGCATCACCGGAATGGCTTCGCTCGCCGCCACGTGCTGCATCGCATCGCGCAGCGCGCCGACGGCCGCGCGCTCTTCTTGTTGCGTCTTGCCGCTTTCCACATGAATGCGGTTGGCGTCGAACGACATCCATTTGTTGTAGTGCTCGTTCTGCCCGGGCATCAGCTTGATTTTTTCCCCGCCCAGAATTTTCTGAATCGACGACAAGCCGCGACCGGTCAACGTGTCTTCCCAATGGTCGAAAAACTCGTATGCCAGATGCCGCAACAGCGACCTGTTCTCATCGCTCAATGCGTCGACCACATAATGCACCGGCAGAACCCAAAACGGATCGCGCGTTGGATTCTCGATGCAGGCGTATATCGCATAGCGCGCCGTAACGAACCCGGACATCGCCGCCGGCTCATCGACGAGCGCGAACTCCGGTATCGCCTGGCGCCATCGCCGTGGAATATCGATATCGCGGGAAAACTGATCGATCTCCGCCCCAGGCGTCGTGAAATAGTCGCGGTGCGTATCCTCTTCCTTGGCCGTGCGCGATCGATGCTGGGTGCCGAGCGCCGACAACAGCGCCGACCCGATGAGGTCGTAATAGTAGTCCCGCAGATACCATTTTTCCTTTTCGACTTTGGGACGCACGGACGTAAACCCCGCATCGCGAAGCCGCGCCGAATAGCTCGTCGGCAGTTCGCATGTCGGCAACAGCGATCGAACCACCATGAAAGGCGCGTCCGTTTTTCCCTCTTTGAACACGTCGATCTTGTGTTCGAGCGCGTGACCCAATCCGTAATGAGCAATATCGTCGGCAAAGCGGCCGGGGCTGCGCCCGAACTCCTTGCGGAATCGACTGTTCAACGAAAACTCCGGAAACATCAGGCGGAAAAAACGCATCCCCCAAGATTGCGAATGGCCGCCGGTTCGCAACGAGCGCCGCACGGCAATGCGCAGCAGCAACCGCCGCCCCAAGCCCACGCGCACGGTTTGCGCTTTGACGATCGCTTCCTTGGTCAGCCGCTCGTGCTTGGTTTTGTAGTAGTCCACGTCTCAGGTCCCCACGCCGCCCGCTCGCCACGCGCTGGCCGGCGCGCGAACTGCGGGTTCTCTCGCTGGGAAATTCAGTCTAAAAGCAGCGCTCCGCTTGCGGCACGCAACATTGCCGGCACAATCGCACTGCTTTAATGGACGCCCCCGCCCCTTCCCCATCGATCGCTGAACATTGCAGCAAATATGCTTGCGCGGGAAGGTTGATTTGCCGATTTCGCTGCTAGTTGCACGAGCACCACTACGTAATGCTGGGAACTCAATGATCGCCCACACAACATCTGGATGATGCGGTGCCGCATTCTTGAGCGCTCGCCAAGACGCTCGTCGATGGTACCAACTCTCGAATACAGCGGCGCGCGAAACTGCAAAATCATCCCTCAGCGGCGCCACGCTCCAACGCGACAAACATCGAAGTACGAACCCCGAAACACGAACCGAATTGGATACGCACAACCGCCGAGGGATTTCCGCTTTCGAACTCTATTGAGCCTGTCACTCGGAGGACACGCCTCTCAACGCAGATTCATTACCGCTCAACAGTCTTGTAAAAGTGCACAGCGCGTGTGCCACGATGAAGCGGGTGGATCGGCGGGCAAAAAACAAATGCGCACCTTCTTCGGCGCCTTCGCGCGCAAAACCTCTAAAGACGACACGCGCGAGCAATCCTTCGCCGCGCCGTCCAAACACGCGCACGCACCCAAAGGCGAAACCGTCTGGCCGTACTCGAAATCCTACGTCGATATCGTCGACGAAGGCCACCAACGCCCGCCACCATCGTTCGGCACGCCCACGTTGGCATGGCACGTCGGCATCTGGCCCACCTTAAAAGGGGGTGAACTCGACAAACGCACGCTCGATTTCACTTTGTCGAAGCAACGGCGCATCGACATCTACGAAGAAAACAACCGCAAATTCTTCGGCGAGATCTCGCGCATACTGGACGAACTGCAAGAACGCGGCCGCGTGCTCGGCACGACGATGCACCGACTAATCGTCTCAAAGCCGAGCCTAGCAGCCAGCGAAGTCCACGCCTTCGAGGCTTGCGACCCCCAATCGCTCAGCTTCACGCTTTGGTGGCAGGACGCTGCGGGTAAAGGCGCGCGCAACATTGCTCAACGCGCCCCATCGACAAGCGACCTTCGCGTGCGCGTCCAAGTCCAAACGCATCTTGATCACGCGACGATCTCGTTCTTCATCGACGCCGGCAAACCTTGGAACGCCTCGCGCGTGCAGACAGCCCGAGACGCCGTCGGCGACCGCCGCAAAGCAATCCTCGAACACATTGAAGCCGTTACCGCAATCTGCCGGCGTCAGATAGCGGGCGGCCAGATCGACCTCGACCGCATCCCTGAAGCTGGCATTTCTGCGCCCGAAGCCCAAAAACTGTTCGATGCCGCTAGCTATTGCTATACGCAAATTTGGGATGAGTTCTCCGCCGCCTTCGGCTTCGACGCACTCGTCTCGCCCGATGTCGACCGGGATAGTAGGGTGGGTGAAGTCTTCGCCAGCATCCGCTCCCTCGTGGCGTCGACCGAAGGCATTCCGACCCCAGGCGCCGAGCGCCGCGCCGCCGACACCGCGGCCCTTCGTCAGAAAGCGGGTCTTGCCCCCGCTCACCCCGGCGCCACGACGGGCATCGGCCTCTTCGACACCTTCGATGAACCCTCGGGCGAAGCCAACACCGTCCTCAAATCCTATTGGCCGTTCATTCGCCGCATGACGCCGGGCGCCGACGACCGGGATTTCATCGCCTGCGGCGTCTTCGACTGGCGCGCGCTGTTCGTCTCGTCCCTAGGTTCGCGCGTCGAGCGGCGCGAACGCGATGAAGCCGATGATCCCGACGGCATCGTGCCGGCGAAGGCGGTTCCGAACGTGGATTCATCCGAGCGCGCGCAACTCGCGCCCGTGCAACAACTCTTCCTCACCAAGGGCGAACCCCACCGTCAACAAATCGGCCGCATCGTCGAACGCGCCAACGCCGTGGGCACGATGCGCCTCTACGCGCTCAGAAACTGGACGACGATCCGCAACGCCGGCATCCACATAAGGCTGGCCGGCGAGCGCTTGGACAGCATCCTCTCCCATTGGAGCCAAGGGCGGAGCAAAATCAACGGCACCTTCAAGCCTACACTACGCACGCACCGCACAAGAGACACCACGTCGAGCGTCTCTGGAAAAGTTGATCGGAAAAAGGAAAGTGAAGATCAGTTGGTGATCGACTCGCGCACGCAAGCGCTGAGTGACCTAATTCGCGAAACTGAGTCGCGACTGATTCAATTGGGAGCAGATCTCGACAGTATCGGACAAGGCGGTTCCGGCCGACTACTTTACGTCATCAACCGCGCCAAACGCTACGTTCAAGAGTTTCAGCGTTTGATGTCCACAATGAAAATCAGCAATATTCCAACTTGGACGACGTACGAGCAATTTGTTGATCGGGGTCTGGCGCCAACTTTCGAAGCGATCGGCGGTACAGGTGAGCGCCTCGTATCATTGCGTGATCGCTTACAATCCGTCACCAACATGGTCCAGACAGGCGCATTGATTGTTCAGACCGAAGCAACCCAACACAACACTCAAACTCTGCGGCGGGTTGCGTCCAACCTCACCGCAGCACCATTCGGTTTGGTCGGTATCGCAGCCGGCTTTCTAGTCTCAATGCTAGGGGACAAAGTCGATCTGCAAAACTTGATCAATAAATTGTGTCAACCGCGAAGCTGGAACGCGAATGAGTGGGTGTTTGTAGGTTTGGCGGTCTATTTCGCTTTGGTACTGATGTTGGCGCTCTACGGCTGGATCCGCTCGAAGTGACAATTCAAAAGTGGTTCTGAATGCGCCTATCGCAGCCACAGCGCCATCCATACTTCATGCGTTCGAACAGCGATCAACACGATTGATTATGAAGAAGCTCTCGACCGAAAACCGATCCGCCAACCCCCAACACAACCTCGCCCGCGAATTCAACCTGCCCCTGGCCAAGATCAAGTCGGTGCACAAGGTGCTGAGCTTAAGAGAGCTGCTGGGGACGTGAGGGGCGCGCGCGGGGGCCCAAAGCGCCTCGCCCATCACCGCCCGGCCGATGCGTCTGCGCGCCATTTGTGATAAGCAGGTTCGCGCCCACACCACTTCAAGCCCCCCATGCTCCTCGCCCTCTTCCTCCTCTCAGCCCTCATCCTCGCCAACGCGCTCGTCCGCCGTCCGCGCAAGCGCTGGCAGCAGGTCGTCACGGCGCTGGCCGGTGTGTTGCTGCTCGCTGTCCTCGTCGCCTGGGGCATCGAATACGTGGTCTCGACCGCCAAGGCCGCCGCTCTCTAGGCCCGCCGCGCGCGGACTAGGCGACTCGTGCTAGAGTTGCGCCCTCAGATCACGCCAAGGTTAGCTCCATGCGCAAAACCATCGCCGCCGCCGCCCTCGCTCTCGCAGCCTTTGCCGTAGCGCACGTCGCCGCCGCCGCCGAACCGGTTTGGCAAGAGCCCGGCTGGTACGTCGTCGCCGACACCATTGTCGGTCCGTTCGTGTGGACGGGTCCCTATGCCGATCAACCGGCGTGCGAAGCGCAAAAGCCGGCCAACGAAGAAGACGCCGACTACGCCTGCGAATTCCTCAACGAACGCCCGAGCTGGGACGAATAAGCGCGCAAACGCCGCGCCCGCTACTCCGCCGCGCTCGCCCGCACCGCCATCGCCTCGTTCGGCAGCGGCCACACCTCGACCGAGCCGTTGAGCTCGAACACGGGGCACGCTTTGGCAAGCTCGGTCGCCGCTTCCAGCGACGCGGCCTCGACGATCACATTGCCGGTGATCACGTCCTTCATGCCCGCTTGCGGCCCGTCGAACACGGTGCGCGACGCGCCGTGGATCGTGCGCCCCTGATTTTCAAGCGGGCTGCCGCCGACATGGTGTCCCTCGCGCGCCAACGTGCCCACCCAATCGCTCCACTTGCGCAAATGCAGCTGCAACTCTTGCGGCGCCAAACGCTGCGGCATGACCGGCCCGCCGCGAAACACGAACATGAATTTCGACATGAGTTCTACGTCCTTGCCTAAACCGGTTACGAAGAGGCGACGGCGATCGCCGCCACCTGATCGAGCTCGCGCCGCAGCTCCGACCAGCGCCGAGCGCCGAACGCGGCTTCGAAACGCGCCTGCGCCGCCCGCCACAGCGGCACCGCGCGCGCCAACGTCCGCGTGCCCTTATGCGTCAGGCTCACGAGCTTTTCGCGTCCCGGCCCGCGCGCCGAAACCTCGACCAACCCATCCTTCGCCATCAGCCGCAGATTTCGCGTCATGGTGGTGGAATCCATCATGGTCAATTCCGCGAGCATGCCCACGGTCGGTTCCTCCGACCGCGCGATCGCCATCAAGACGGTGAACTGGGTGGAGCGTAAGCCGCCGTCGCGCAACGCATCGTCGTAAACTTGCGTCACCACACGCGCGGTCTTGCGCAAATTGAAAGCCGCGCAACCGCGCGCCCCCCGCACATCAACGCCTTCGACAGAGTTCGCCGCCATTTCGCCGCCACCTTTGCAGATTTGATATGTATATACACTTCAACACGAACCGTTGCACGCGCCAAATCCGTTAAAAGTAAACACCTGATTGTGAACATGCGCGCAAAAAATGGTTAGCGCACGCGACGCGCGCAGGTCTTGGAAAAAAGCGACATCGCGGCGATGTGATCTACGCCGCCCAAGTCTTTGAGCGCTACGGCGCCAGCGCCGCGCTCAACCCGGCTGGATCGCTGTCGTTCGCCGCCGCCGGCACGCCCAACAGGCGCGCCAGCATCGGATAGACGTCGACGTTGTCGAACGCGGGGATTGTCGCCCCCTTACGAAACGACGGACCGCTGGCGACGAACAATCCCGCCATCTCGGGCGCGCCCTCGTCGTAACCGTGCGCCCCACCGTCCGCGGGATAAGTGTCGGGACGCGACTTCGACATAAAAATCCAACCCACATCGGCGAGGCAAAAGATCGACGGAATGCGCCGGTGCGTGCCGAAATGATGGCGCGCGGGGATCTCGCCCTTGCGCCAACAATCGTAATGATCGTGCCGGCCGAGCAGCGCCTTCTCGGCCTGCGTCGTGCGCCCCGCCAGCGGTTCGAGCCCCACGAACGGCCGCCCGTACCACGCGAAACGCGCGTCCTGCGCGTCGACGATCTTGTCGTTGTCGATGACGCGCGCCTGCGACGTCGGCGCCATCCCGTGATCCGACACGATGACGATATCCGTCGAACCCTCGACGCCGCGCGCGCGCAAACCGTCCACCAACCGCCCCAGCGCCTTATCGACGTCGCCCAACGCCGCCGACACCTCCGCGCTGTCGGGCCCGAAACCGTGGCCCTGCGTGTCGACGGATTCGAAATACATCGTCACGAAGCGCGGCCGCGTCTCGCCGGTGCGGTCGAGCCAAGCGAGCACCCGGTCGACACGCTCCGTGTACGCAAGGGTCTTGTCGTAGGCCGCCCAATCGGCCGGCCGCACGCCGCGGATTTCGACCTCCGACCCGGGCCAGAACAATGTCGCCGTGCGCACGCCCGCCTTCTCCGCGCCGACCCAAATCGGCTCGCCCTCGTTCCACCAGCGCGGATCGGTCATCACGTCGTGATCGCTGAGCTTGAACACCTTGCCGGGCATCGCGGCGTCTTCGATCGTGTTGTTGACGATGCCGTGATGGTCCGGGCGCAACCCCGTAACGATCGTGTAGTGGTTGGGAAACGTGACCGACGGAAACGAAGGCCGCATCGCCGCCGCGCGAACGCCCGACGCCGCCAGCGACGACAGCACCGGCGTCACGCCCCGATCGAGATAATCGGCGCGAAACCCGTCGATCGAAATCAAGATCAAAGCCCGCGGCTTCGCCGCCTCCGCCAGCGGCGGCTTTGACCCAACGCTCGCGCAAGCGCTCAACACCAGCGCGATCAATGCCGCGACGACGAAACTCGATTTCATGAGGCCCCACCGCTCGAAAAGGAGCCGGACCCTATAACCCCGTCACGACGGTTTTGTAACGACCGGTCCGCGTCACCACGTCTCGACCCAGGGCCGCACGTCGATTTCGTGCGTCCAGGCGTTGCGCGCCTGCGCGTGCAGCATCCAGTAGTTCTCAGCGATCGCATCGGGATCGAGCAACCCGTCCGGCCCGCGCTGTTCTTTCGCTTGCGGCAGGAAGGTGTTGATGCGCTCGCCGTCGATCATGCCGTCGACGATGACATGCGCCACGTGCACGCCCTTCGGCCCGAACTCGCGCGCCGCCGATTGCGCCACCGCGCGCAGTGCAGCCTTCGCCGAAGCAAAGCCCGCGAAATTCGCGCGCCCGCGCAGCGACGCGCTCGCCCCCGTAAACAGCAAACTCCCCCGCCCGCGCGGCACCATCAACCGCAACACCGCCTGCGCGAAGGTGAAGCCGGCAAACGCATTCACCCGCCACATATCCTCGAAGAACGCGGCGTCCATCTCGAGAAAGCCCTTCGGCCAGTTGCCGCCCGCGTTGAACACGGCCGCCTCCAGCGGCCCATGCGCCTCCGCCGCCATCACGACGCGCGAAACCAACGCCGCGTCGGTCACATCGCCCACCACGCCGTCGACAAACGCGCCGCCATCCTTCAGCTCCTTCACGGTCGCATCAAGCTTGTCGCCATTGCGCCCAAGCAGCACCAAACGATACCCCTCCCGCGCAAACCGCCGCGCCACGGCAGCCCCAAGCCCCCGCGACGCCCCGACACCGACAATGACGACGGACTTGTTGGCCATGAAGCGCTCTCCGAAAAAGCAATGACGAGATACGCCAAACATAAGACGGCGCCCGCGACACAACTAGACCCGCATCCGACTTGCGGCGATGCGCGAATTGCGCCCTTAGCTTTCACGCCCGACACAGTCTCGCCGTGCTGCCTGCCGCCGCCGCGCACAAAGAGCCCAACGTCACCAGTTACTGCGTGACATTTTTTTGAACGCGGGCCATCTCAAAACCCGCGAGACACGCTCGCTACAAAATTAACATCCTCTACCTTGGACGAACGCCTGAATCCTTGCGGCTTTGAACAAAGTGGTCCGCAAACACTTAAGGCGTTGACACAGAACGCTGCGCCTCCGGCACTTCAAGCCAGAACACGCCAGCGGCCACGTTTGCATTTCCCCGCTTAACCCAGGCCCCGAGCCTTCAAGTCGTCTGCTATTTTCTCGGTTGCGATTTCGAGAAGCTTTGAGCGAAGTTTCTTTTCCGCCAGCCAACCTACCAAGCCGGCAAAAATACCCTTGTCGGCGCTCATGAGCTTCATGAGCGACGGAACAACGCGTTCGACCACGGCTTCCAACCGCGCCTTCAACTGCGGCGTCAAACGCTCGACGAATTGCGTCGCGCCGTCGGGGATCTTAGGCCACGGCAGAGGCATCACGCGCTGCGAAACGCTTTCCATGAGTGGAATCAGTTGAACAAAATTGGTGTCGACCTTATCCGTACCTAGAGCTACGTCGCGCGTACGGGTATGAAAACGTGTCAATTGACCGTTTGTACGCAACCTGGAAACCCAACCGGCCACAATGGGATTGTCGACATGGACGGCCAGATGATCGCGGAGAAATTTCTGACAGTTAGCCCGCCCAAGTTGGAAATCGTGACGGCGAAAACTCTCATGAAGAAAACCCGCAAAGCCCGACAACCCCGACGACGCGAGGTCGCTCTCTTTTTCCTTCCGGCCTTCACGAACGGGCGCTACCAAGAACCGGCTATAGACGCTTTCATCGAGCGCCAATGCTAGTTCCTGTGGCTTAAACCGTGCCTGTGAAATCAGTGATGGAATCAATGAAAAAATTAAACTGACGACATCGCCCAGGTCTCGATTCTCGGGAGCCCTTTGGCCGTTGTCGTCCGGGAATGGGTCGATCAACAAGATCGCACGATCGGCGACCTTGGCATCGCGTGGATTTCGTTCATCCGGGGCGCCCGACAAAGCGACGCGCGCATATTCCAGAGGCTCATTGTTCAGAAGTCCGCCATCGCACGTCCAAAACTCATAAGGACGCGCCTCATTCGGATTTAGGTCCGGCGCAATCGTGGGAGCTCTCGTATTTGGCGCGTCGCCAAAGCTTCGCGACCACAATTTGAACTGATACACGGAAATGTCGTTCTTATAGGGCCGGCTCCGCAGCCCCACCGGAAACGCCGATGTCGACATGGACGCACCGATCAATTCATCCCAGCCATCTTTGACGGTTCCGCCCTTATCCCAATTCACCGGCGTCGCACCACCCGGCAAACTTTCGTGCGGTCCGTTGTTTGTGCCGAATACGGCGAAATGAGCGTAGTCCATATGCGCCTTCATCCGGTGCCCGCGCACGCCGCCGCCCTCGGTCTGCATGGTAATCAGGTAGGGCACACCGCGTAGATTTGCGAGGCTGAGAAAAAGCTGCAGCGGATTTGCCAAATAGCCGGGCCGAGTTACGCTTGGTGCGCCCGGCATACGCTCGGCCTTGATCGCATCGCGCACCTCAGCAACAGCCGCCCCGGCAACTTTGTCGATCACATCCGAATTCAGCAACGAACGTACGACCTTTGAACTCCCGCTCAAGTCCTTGGTGCCGAGCATTTGCTCGAAATCGATGTCCGCGACCCAACTGCGATACAACAAATTTTTCAGGCCGTTGGCTGGGGAATTGGCGTAAACCACTCTCGAAAGATCGTTGACCGGATGATGCCGCGTAAACGGCAACATGGCTGACAATGCCGATACGATACCGCCGGCAGATGCGCCGCTAACTGCACGTATCTGAACTTTGTGATCGGGCACATTGGCATCGCCTGCGCGTTTATGAACCTCCCAGGCGTCCAGCGCTTCAAACAGAAAATCAAGAACGCCCGCGGTGTAAGCACCCGCTGACACCGCCCCCGCCATAACCAAACCAAGTTCGAAAGTTCCCTCCGCTGGAGATCTTGCTGGCATTACTTTGCTCCTGATATTGACCGATCCGCCTACGCGCCCTGGCGCACGCAGCTAAAACCCCGCCTTCGCCCGCAGACGTTCCATCGTCTTGTCGTCGAGCTCGCCCGTGACTTTCAGCTTCTCTGCCGCTTGGAATTGCGAAATCGCCGAACGGGTGAACTTGCCCATCACCCCGTCGACGCCGCGCGCGATGTAGCCGCAATAGAGAAGACACGCCTGCGCCTCGCGCACCGCCAAATCCGGAAGCGGACCCGCCGCGTAGTGGTCGTAGGCCTGCTTCAAACGCACGTCGTAGTGATTGATCGCGTAGTTCTTGCCGTTGTAGCCGCGCGCGAACGTGGCCCAGTCGTGATTGGCAAGCGCCTTGGCAAGCCCCGCTCGCTGAATTTCGCCGGCCATTCCCAAGAGCTGATCGTCCTCGGCATGCGACATCGCCTCGACCATGCCTTCGACGTCGCCAAAGCCCGCCATCTTCGCGTTGAAGCCCATCAACTGCCCCACGCCCCACGACGTCGCATTGAGCGCCGCGCGCCGGTCGAGCGCGATCGCTTTCTGCAGGCGATCGTATTGATGCGCGCCGCCTGCGCCGTAGCCGCCCGGCTCGTCGTTGGAAATGTCGGGATGCTTCGCCGAATGCTTTCCGCCGGTTTGCCGGTGGAAGATGTGCCGCTCGTAGAGGATCATCGGGCGCTTGTCGGGCAGAAAACCGAAGCCCGCGGTTTCAACCTTGAGAACCGCCCAAACCTCCGCGGCATAAACATCCAGGCGATCGCAAACAGCCGAGAGCCCAGCGCTGGTCAGAACGAGACCGTCGCCTGCAAAATCCAACTTCGCTTTTGGAGCCATATTCCAGTTCCTCCCCAAAGGAATCTGAGCCTTCGTGCGACCACAAAACTTTATGTTTTTCTCCGATCGCGTCCCTAGCCGAGACATGCGAAGGAAATGAGACTACTTTTTGCGACAATTGTCCAATAAAGATGTCTGCATTTCATTCATCAATCGAGAGTGGCGGTATAATGACAACTGCCGGATGTGGAGCAGTGTAAGCGATCCCGCACCAGTCTAACGCCGCACCGCCACCACCGGCCACAGCATATTCAGCGCCAGCCCCGCCATGACGAGCGCCGCGGCGGCAAGCTTCCACGGCTCAAGCCCCTCGCCGAGCCACAGCGCCGACGCCGCCATCCCCACGACCGGCACGAGCAGCGACATCGGCGTAATCGTCGCCGCCGGATACCGCGACAGCAACCATCCCCACGCCGCATAGCCGAAAAGCGTGTTGCCGACGGATTGATACGCCACCGCCGCCCACGCCCCGGCATCCGCATGCGCCAAAGCTGCGCCGATCGCCGTTGGCCCGTCCACGATCAACGTCAACGCCAACAAAGGGGGGATCGAAAACAAACTGCCCCACACGACGTAAGCCAGCATGTTCACCGCCCCCGCGCGCCGCGCCACCACATTGCCGCCCGCCCACGCCATCGCCGCCGCGATCACGAGCGCGAGGCCCAACGGCGTCGTCGTCGTATCGGTGTGCCACAGAATAACGCCGATCCCGGCGGTTGCGAGCATCAGCGCGAAAATCTGATAGAGCTTCACCCGCTCCCCGCTCAACACCATCGCAAGCCCGATGGTGAAAAACACCTGCGACTGCACCACGAGCGAGGCAAGCCCCGGCGAGATGTGCCCGTTCATGGCGATGAACAACAGCCCGAACTGCCCCGCGCCGATCAACACGCCGTAAGCGGCAAGATTGCGCCACGCCACACGCGGCCGCTTCAAAAAGAACACCGCCGGCACCAGCGCAAACGTAAACCGCAACGTCGCCAGCAACAGCGGCGGCAACTGCCCCAGCGCCACCTTAATAACGACGAAATTCGCGCCCCACACCACCATGACCGCAAGCGCAAGCAAGATATGGCGCCACGACAGCGCAGGGTTCGCCATGGGATCTCGACAATTTCAATATCGCCTCGCCCCACGCATAGCGCACGCCCCGCCCGCTGGCGAGAGCCGCCAACGCACAGCTTGCGCCGCCCCCGCCCCCTCGTTAGAATCTCAAGCGTTGGGGTCGCGCGGTCTCCCAGCAGCTCAAGACGCGACAGCGTCCAAGCACCGTTTAAACGGCGCCGCTCTCATGCGGCCTGGCTTGAAACGGATTCGATGCTCTCCACCCCCACCAAAATCTATCTCGCCCGTGCCTTGCGCGATTTCGGCGACGGCTTTGTCGCGCTGCTGCTGCCGGTCTATCTTGCCGCTCGCGGCTTCGACGCTTTCGAGATCGGCCTCGTCGCCACCTTGGCGTTGCTCGGCTCGGCCTTAACGACGCTCGCGATCGGCCTCGTCGGCGCGCGCTATGGTCAGCGCACGCTGTTGCTCGCGGCCTCCGCCGTTATGACCTTAACCGGCCTTGCCTTCGCCGCCTCAAGCGTCGCGGCCGTCGTCTTTCTCATCGCCTTCGTCGGCACGATCAATCCCTCCGCCGGTTCGGTCTCGATCTTCGTGCCGCTCGAGCACGCCTTGCTTGCCCACGCGGCCTCGAACAAGAAACGCACCAAAACCTTCGCCCGCTACGCCCTCATCGGCGCACTCGCGGCGGCGTTGGGATCTTTCGCCGCCGGCACGCCCGAACTGATGATCCACGCCGGCCTGTCGCAGCTCGAAGCGTTACAAGCGATGTTCTTAGCCTTCGCCGCACTCGGCCTCGCCGGCGGCGCGCTTTACGCCACCATCCCGCGCGACGAACATGCGGCGCAAGGCGCGGCGGCAAAACCGTTGGGCCCCTCGCGCGCCATCGTGATGAAACTGACCGCGCTCTTCGCCGTCGACAGCTTCGCCGGCGGCTTTGCCGTGCAATCGCTGCTCGCGCTGTGGCTGTTCCACAAATTCGGCCTCTCGCTGACGGCGGCGGGCACGTTCTTTCTAGTCGCGGGACTTCTCGGCGCCGCCTCGCTCCCCGTCGCGGGCTGGCTCGGCACGCGCATCGGCCTCGTCAACACGATGGTCTGGACGCATATCCCGGCGAACCTAGCGCTCATCGCCGCCGCCCTCGCCCCCACGCTAGACAGCGCGCTGGCGCTGCTCGCGGTGCGCGCGCTGCTGTCGCAAATGGACGTGCCCGCACGCACGTCTTACGTCATGGCCGTCGTCACCCCGGAAGAACGCACGGCCGCCGCAAGCTTCACGGCAGTCCCGCGCAGCCTCGCCGCCGCGCTAAGCCCGGCCCTCGCCGGCGCCCTCATCGCGGGCGGCCACGACGCCTGGCCCCTCATCATCTGCGGCACCCTAAAAACCGCCTACGACCTCACCCTGCTGGCCACCTTCCGCAACGTGAAACCGCCGGAGGAGGTGGGGGTTTAAACGCCGGAAAAAAAGAGTCACACGAAGCAACGAAGACACGAAGAACAAACAAAAAAAGTTCCGTCCGGCGCGAAGCGCCAAGCAACACCCACCGCGCCTCCGGCACCAAAAGAAAATCGCCCCCTTCTCTTCTTCGTATCTTCGTTGCTTCGTGTGAGCCCTTTTCCTTTTCGCGTCTTCGCGGCTTAGCGTGACTCATTCTTACTTCTTCGCAAGCCGCAGCGCCGCTCAACCCGCGGGCACCAACTCGTAGAGTCCGGAAGTCGCTTTCGCATCCAGCTTGAACGCAGGGTCCTTCTCCGAGGCCGCGATCAGCTCTTCGATGAATTGCTTGATGTTCTCGCGCATTGAACCTTCGTTGGCGAGTTGCAACCGCTTCACGCCCAAAAACGTCGAACTGAAATTCGCCGTGTAAAGTTTCTTCACCGTCGTCTCGAACAACGCCTTCGAGCCGTCGGCATTCGTCAGCCGGTATTTCACCGTCGACGTCACATCCATGTCGAACCCGCCGAGCGTCGGTTGATCGAGTTCCACAAGCTCCGCATTCAACACGAACGGCAATCGCCGTCCCCTCCGCCGCAATCATCTGCGTCGGCTGCGCCCCCGACGCACACGCCGCCAAACTCAATCCCACCGCCATCAAGACCAAAATACGCATCGTACTTCTCCATGAGCCGCCAGAACGCACCTTATCATTGTTCGTTCGAAAATACCCCTTGAGCCTGCCCCAAGGGCAGGCATTTTGATCGCGGCCGTTCGGACAGATCGGGGAACGGCATGTTCAAGGAAAGCACCACACCGATGCCACGCGCCACGAAACTGCCGGAGGAGGTGGGGGTTTAAACGCCAGAAAAAAAGAGTCACACGAAGCAACGAAGACACGAAGAACAAACAAAAAAGTTCCGTCCGGCGCGAAGCGCCAAGCAACACCGACCGCGCCTCCGGCGCCAAAAAAGAAATCGCCCCCTCTCTTCTTCGTATCTTCGTTGCTTCGTGTGACCCCTTTTCCTTTTCGCCTCTTAGCGGCTTAGCGTGAGTCATTCTTACTTCTTCGCAAGCCGCAGCGCCCCCTTGTGCACTCCGAATGCGAGCCGTCATTTTTGAACGCGATACTGACGAACGCCCATCCATCGCACCTAGACGCAGCCCTCTCAAATCTCGACCTTCGTCCCCACTTCGATCACGCGGTCCGCCGGGATGCGATAGAAATCCGGCGCGCTCTGCGACAGCTTGTTGAGCGCGATAAAGATGCTCTCCCGCCACAACATCATGCGCGGATGCACCGACGGCACCAGATTTTCACGGCCCAAGAAGAACGACGTCAGCATCATGTCGATGGGCAACCCCATCTTGTCGCAAGCGGCCAACCCTTCCGTGACGTCGGGCTTTTCCATAAAGCCGTAGCGCAGGATCACGCGGTAGAATTTCTTCGCCAGCGGTTCGACGCTGACGCGCTGCTCCTCCGCCACGCGCGGCGTGTCTTCCGTGCGCACCGTCAGCATCACCACGCGCTCGTGCAGCACGCGATTGTGTTTCAGATTGTGCAATAACGCGCTCGGAACGCTGTCCGTCGCCGGCGTCATATAGACGGCGGTGCCGCCCACGCGGTGCACGGAATTGACGTTCAAGCTCGCGATGAACGCATCGAGCGGCATCGCCCCCGCCGCGCGCAGGCTGAACAGAATTTCGCGCCCTTCGCGCCATGTGGCGATGATCAACATCAACACCGCGCCCGTCACCACCGGCAGCCAGCCGCCCTGCGCGAACTTGAGCAGATTGGCCGACAGGAACGTCAAATCGATCGCAAGAAAAGCGAACGTCACCGGCACCACCCGCCACAGCGGCCAATGCCACACGTCGCGCATGACGTAAAACGCGATGATCGTCGTCGCCACCATCGTGCCCGTCACCGCGATGCCGTAGGCGTTGGCCAGCGCCGAGGAATCCTTGAACGCCAGCACCAGCCAAGCGACCGCGATGGCAAGCATCCAATTCACCGCCGGCAGATAGATCTGTCCGCTTTCCTGATGCGAGGTGTGTAACACCCGCATGCGCGGCAGCAGGCCGAGCTGGATCGCCTGGCGCGTGATCGAAAACGCGCCCGAGATCACGGCCTGCGATGCGATCACGGTCGCCATCGTCGCCAGCAAAATCATCGGCAACAGCGCCCAATCGGGCATCATCAAATAGAACGGATTGGCGGATTTTTCGGGATGCGCCAGCACCAACGCGCCCTGTCCCAAATAGTTGAGCGTGAGCGCCGGAAACACGAGCGCGAACCATGCCAGGCGAATGGGCCGCGCGCCGAAATGGCCCATGTCGGCATAAATCGCCTCGGTCCCCGTCACCGCGAGGAACACCGCGCCCAAGGTCATAAAGCCGATGTGCGGGTGCGTTACCACGAACTCGATGCCATAAAGCGGATTGAGCGCGAAGATCACATCGGGCCGCTCGATCAATTGCTGAACGCCCAGCGCCCCGATCGCCAGAAAGTAAATCCCCGTGATCGGCCCCGCGAACAATCCGATCGCCGATGTGCCGCGCGCTTGCACCGTAAAGAGCGCGATGAGCACGACGAGCGCCGAAGGCACCACCACGCTTTCGAGCTGCGGCGCCACAACCTCAAGCCCTTCGATCGCCGACAGCACCGAAATGGCCGGCGTGATGATCGCGTCGCCGTAAAACAACGCCGCCCCCGCCATCGCCGCGCAGACGATCACGATGCGCCGCCCGCGCGCTTCGGGCTTGGCCTGCATCGCCTTCGCCATCAAGGCCAGAATGCCGCCCTCGCCGTTGTTGTCGGCCTGCATGATGAACAACACATATTTCAGGGACACGACGATCGTCACCGCCCAAAAAATAAGCGACAGCACGCCGAACACGGCCGCGTGCAAGTCGCCCGCGCCCTGCGCCGCCTCCAGCGACTGCTTGACGGCGTAAAGCGGGCTGGTGCCGATATCGCCGTAAACGACCCCGAGCGCGCCGAGGGCGAGCCAAGGCACGGAGCTACGCCCCGTGTGAACGGATTGAACCGCGGTCATGAATGCCTCGATGTTGAAAATGATTCCGGGCCGTGGAGATAAACGGACTAGGACCGTCGCGCGGTGCCGGCAATCGATATGAGCGTTCCGATGCCCCTGATGCGGCTGGCAAATGGACGATTCCGGCCGCCGCAAACGCAAATATGCGCCTTCGTGCTGCACCGCACAAGTGCGGTGGCGCAAAGCTGCCATGCAGCCGCAGAATAGCCGGATCCGGTGCGCGACTTTCCCCTTGAGCCTGCCCCAAGGGCAGGCATTTTGATCGCGGCCGTTCGGACAGATCGGGGAACGGCATGTTCAAGGAAAGCACCACACCGATGCCACGCGCCAAGAAACCGCCCAGCGTCTTCGCCGACGCGCCCACCGCCATCGCCAAGCGCTTCGGCGTCTCGGCGAAGGCGTTGCGCGTCTACGAGCGTTTGGGCCTCATCCGCCCGGCGCGCACGGCATCGGGGTGGCGCAGCTACGGCCAAGCGGAAATCGAACGCCTGGCCGCGATCGTCGCGCTGAAGCAAATGGGCCTGCCGCTCAAACGCATCGGCACGCTGCTCACGGGCAACGGCGATCTCGCTGCGGTGTTGGCGCTTCAGGAAGCGGCTCTCGAAGAAACGAAAGCCTCAACCGCCGAAGCGCTCGCCCTCGTGCGCGCCGCCCGCCGCCGCTTGGCGGACAACGCTGCTCTGTCTCCGGACGAACTTGCAACCTTGATCAGGAGATCGAAAATGACGAACGTAACTTGGACGCCGAAAATGGAAGCTATGGCGCAAAAACACTATACGCCCGAGCAACTTCAAGACCTGCGCGCGCGCAACTTCAGCGCCGAAGATCAAACCCGCGTCGCCGCCGCGTGGGACGCCGTCTACAGCGACATCGACGCTCTGGGGTCGCAAGCCGATCCCGCCTCGGACAAGGCCCTCGCCATCGGCCGGCGCGCATACGCTTTGATCGCCGAATTCACGCAAGGCGACCCGGCGCTGTTCAAAGCGGCGGGTGCGATGAAGACCGACATGATGCAAGACCCCGAAACGGTGAAGCAAATGCCGGGCAAAGTCGCCCACTTCCAATTCATGGGCCGCATCTTCGCCGAACTCAAAAAACGCGGCGAGATCGCATCGAGCTAAAGGAAATAATCTCACGCAAAGCCGCTAAGACGCTAAGAAGGAAGGAAGAAGGGTCACACAAAGCAACAAAGCAACAAAGAAGAGAGCCTGCTTTTCGGCGCGAAGCGCCACGCAATGCCCATCGCGCCTTCGGCGCATAAAGGAAGTCTCGTATTCGTTCTTTTTCTTTTTCTTCTTCGTTGCTTCGTTGCTTCGTGTGACTCTTCCTTCCTTCCTTCTTAGCGTCTTAGCGGATTTGCGTGAGTCATTCTTAACAACCGCCGCGCCGGCAAAAAAAACCTGACGCTCGCGACAGCACCCCGCCATTACCACCCAAAAAATCGTACGCAACCGGAAGTCGCCTTATATTTCGCTTGCACGATTTATAAGATTCACTTATAGTACGCCTTATACCCGGCACGCCCACAAAAGGCGCACCCCATGCCAAACCAAGCTCTCCTGACCGCCACTATCGACGTCGCCGCCTCCTATCGCTGCAGCCGCGAAACGAGAGAGCTGGGCGAAGACTACACCGAGCTGAAAAAGATCGACCGCGCCTACCGCCTGCTCGAACGCAGGCTCACGCGCGCAGCACTGCGCCTGCAAACCCGCGACGCGATCAGAACCGTGACGGAATTCAACCTCCTCCTCGCCGACGCCCGCCACGACGCCTCATGGCCCCCAACCCTCGCCCTCGCCAAAGACGCCCACACCGAAGCACGGGTGATCAGGATGGTGCGCGCATTCAACACGCCGCCCCAGCAATGACACAGCGAGGAACGCCAAAGGCGTGGATCTCATAGTTGGCTTACTCCGGCTCGACATGCAGAACTCGCTAAGTAGATGGCTTGGAGTAGATGAAATTTGGACGATCACGGAATGCCTGATCGAGATGTGGGAAGGCAAA
>JAIOQG010000143.1 GCA_021413465.1 Alphaproteobacteria bacterium
CACGGGCAAAAGATCGATATGCACGACCACTGCCTTCGCGCCGGAATCCTGAATGATGTGAGCCGCTTCTTCCGCCGTGAAGTGCCAATTGACGGGCACCGAATAGGCGCCGAGCTGTCCCGCGGCCATTGCGGCTTCGAAAAAGGCAAAATCGTTGCGCAGCATGAGCGCCACGCCATCGCCGCGCCCGATGCCGATCGAGGCAAACGCCGCCGCCGCGCGCTCCGCGCGCTCGGCCAATGAGGTAAGGGAAAGTTCGCGCGCGCCGCTGAGAAGTGTGCCTGGCATTGCTAGCCTGCTGTTGCTCGGCCTCTATCGTGCCAATGCTGGCGGCGTGAGGCAAGCGCGCCGAGCGTCAGGCCTTGACCATGGGCAGCGACAGCGTCGCGCGCAAACCGCCTTCGCTGCGATTTTGCAGTCTAAGTTCGCCGCCGTGGCGCTCGGCGATCGCGCGCGCAATCGTCAGACCCAACCCATGTCCTCCGGTCTCTACGCTGCGCGATTCCTCAAGCCGGACGAACGGTTTCATAACATGCGCGAGCGAAGCTTCGGGAATGCCGGGTCCCTGATCGTCGACGTTCAGCTCCGCAAAGCCATCATTGAGCTGCAAACCTACATCCGCCCGATGGCCATAACGCACCGCATTCTCGATCAAATTGCGCAAAGCTCGCCGCAACTCGCTGGCGCGGCCTTCCACGCGCGCCGCCGGCAAGACGCCGAACGCAACCGGGCTGCCCGTGTCGGCAAGATCGTCGCACACGGCCTCGATCAGAGATGGTAAATCCACCACCCGCAAAGCCTCGCCGGATTCCCCGCCGCGCGCCGCGGCAAGCGCGGACTCCGTCAACCGCTCCATCTCGCTCAGCGAACTGAGCATGCGGCCCTGCAGTTCGGGGTCTTTCACCAACTCGGTGCGGATGCGCAGCGACGCAATCGGTGTCCGCAAATCGTGCCCAACCGCGCTCAGCAGATTGCGCTGATCCTCCAACATCCGGCGCAGCCTAACCGCCATCGTGTTGAACGCGCTCGCCGCCTTCTTGACGTCTTGCGGCCCTTCTTCTGGAGCCAGAACGAGCACGTCGCCGCGTCCCAAGCGCTCGGCCGCCATCGTCAGCCCGGCGATCGGCCGCGCAATACGACCGGCCGCCCAAATGGCAGCGATCGCGACCAACACGGCGGCAAGCCCCCCGGCAAGGATCAACGGCCACATCATGGACGCCACGGCCGGCGGCACCGCCGAAACGTTGAGCCAAAGTTTGGGCGACAACTCTATCGAAATATCGAGCCTCTCCGGCACCTCGCTTGCGCGCATCTCGTCCCGTTCGGGCGAAGTTATGAACCAACCTGCTGCGGGCGGAACGGGCGGTACCGAAGACAGCGGTGGCTCTGGCGGTTCCGGAGGCTCCGGTGGCTCGGGCGGTTCCGGCGGCACTTCAGGCACGTCCGGCGGCGGCGAGAGCGGAACCGTGAAACTGTGTTCCCGTCGAAAGCCGGGCGTCGGCCCGATCGCCGAGCGTGTATCCGTAATGATGACGGAACGCCGCTCGCTGCGTTGACTTCCAATGTGCGCAAAGCGAATAACGCGAACGTTGCTGTCCCACGCAACGCGCACCGACTCTGGATCGGCTCCCACATCGGCCGCCAGCGCCTCGCTCAAATCACCGTTGCGTGTTTCATCACCGACGATCGGCGTCTCGTCGAAATGCACCTGAAACGACGGGCCGCTGGCGGTGTCCTCGATGGTCTTGTGCGTCTCGGCACTCGCGTTTTTCGAAAGCGAAACGATGCCCGCCGTGCGGCGAAACGCTTCCGCCTCATGCAAGGCGGAGCGCAAAAACGTCTGCTGGCTGGCGAGCAAGGCCAGCGACGCCAATTGCGACACCAACAAGGCGCCCAGAACGATCAACACGAACCAGCCGCGAACGGTGCGCGGCGAAAGCCAACTCATAGCTGCTCCACGTCGCTGGCAAATAAATAGCCGGCCCCCCACGACGTTTTGATCAAACGCGGGTTGCGCGGATCGTCCTCAAGCTTTCGCCGCAGCCGGCTGATCTGCGTGTCGACGCTTCGGTCGAAAACGTCGTCCGCACCCCGCCCCTTGATACGGTCGAGCAGTTGATCGCGGGTCAGCACGATGTGCGGATGCTCCAAGAACGTCGCAAGCAAGGCAAACTCGGTCGAACTCAGCGAAACGACGACGCCGTCGCGGCCCACGACCTGTCGCTCCGGCCCGTGCAACACCCACGCGCCGAAGCGCATGCGCACACCCGTGCGCGGCCTCTGTCCTGGGGGCAGTTCGTTTGTGCGCCGAAGAACGGCATGAATACGCGCCAACAATTCGCGCGGACTGAATGGCTTGGTCACATAGTCGTCGGCGCCGACTTCCAACCCGATGATACGATCGAGCTCCTCGCTACGCGCACTCAGAAGAATAACGGGCGTACGGCGATGCTCGCGCACGCTGCGACACAAACTGAGTCCGTCTTCGCCGGGCATCATGATGTCGAGCACCATGAGGTCGATCTCGCGTTGGCTCAACACGCGCCGCGCCGACGCCGCGGACTCCGCCATCGTTACCTTTAAACCGTTGTCCTGAAGATAGCGGCTCAAAGCATCGCGAATGTCGCGATGATCGTCCACGATCAAAACATGGGGCGAAGTGTCGGCCATATCCAATCAAATAGCAGAGCCCCCGCCGGTCCTACAAAGGTGTAGCGAAGTTAATGTGTGGCAAAGTTTGTCGAACCGCCAAACCGACGCGTCCTGTCACGTTTCCTCCGCACACAGACAAATCGCAGCGACAGATCCGCGAAACTATCGCTCGTCGATGACGCGTTAAGCGT
>JAIOQG010000154.1 GCA_021413465.1 Alphaproteobacteria bacterium
GCCGTAATCACCAACGGCGGCTTGTGCCGCACGATCAGCGCCAGCTCGTCCTTCAAACGCTCATACGATTTGTGCGCCACGATATTCAGCGCCCACGGCACGTCGGCCTGCGCCAGCGCGGCGTTGATCTCGCCCATCCACTGATCGAGATCGGCAATCGCGCGCGCATTCGGCGCCGGAAACGCCGCAGCGATGCCGGCCTTGGCCGTCGCAATCACAAGCTTCGGCCCCGACACCAAGAACATCGGCGCCGCGATCACGGGGATCTTGAGCTTTTCTTTGAACGCAATCCAAGCACTAGTCAGGACACGCTCCTAATATCTGGGAGATAACGCTCGGGAATCCATTGCAGCTCCGTCGCGCCATCTGAGTACCTGGTGTAGCAACCGAGCACGTCGTTCAACAAAACAATCGGGTCGCCGCAAACTCGAATGATGAATTCATCCAGGCTGTTCGCGAAAGCATCACCATACAAGCCATCTCCGTCATGGTTTGCATAGAAAACTTTGCCACGAGACGGCCCCTCAACAGGAACTATAAAATAGTCACTGGAATGAGGAACCTCAGCAAACGCTATACCCGACTTGATGCAATTTGGGTCCCCCGTTTCCCCTAGGTCAGAGAGTTGTACCGCGAGTGATTCTTCTGCATTTTTCCATTCTCTGACAGGCAACACACAAATTCCAGCGGCGTCAGAAAACATGTCCCGATACAGGACGAAACCGTCATGCTTGGTGTAAAGCTGGACAAATGGTGCTGCCATCTCTCCGAACTTCTCTCCGATCCAGCGGATTGAAGCTGCCGACGCCGGGCTTCCGAGTAGGTGGGCGACCCTTGCAGTGAAATTTTCATCGCGGCGCCCGCCAGCAGGCGTACACACGAACCCAGGCGCGGGGTGCAATGCCAGCTCGCGAACCAATTCAATTTCCATGGCGGCGCCTTCGCCTCGAAATTAGAGATTTGAGTTACAGGATCAAACCGCCGTCGACCGGAATCGTTTGCCCCAACACATAAGCGGCCAGCGGCGAGGCCAAGAACAACGCCACCCCCGCCATATCCGCCGGCGTTCCGAGACGGCGCAACGGAATGCCCTCAAGAGAGGCCTCAAGCCGCTCGGGGCTCTGAGTCGTCACCTTCGTCAGCTTCGTGTCGACCAAGCCCGGCGCGATACCGTTGACGCGGATGCCGTCGCCGGCCCACGCCTCGGCCAAGGTGCGCGTGAGACCGATCGCTCCCGTCTTCGACGCATTATACGCCGGATTGCCGCGCGTCGAATGATAGGCCGCCGTCGACGATACGGTGATCAGCGAACCTTTGCTGGCCGCCAGCATGTCGTGAAACTTAATCGCGCACGCCATCAAACTGTTCAGATTGAGGTCCATGACCTTCTGGAAACCCTCCATCTGAAACTCGCCGCGCTTGTAAAGCACCGTGCCTTGGCTCAGCACCAACACATCGAGCGTTTTGAAATTCGGCTTCAACGTCTCGACCGTCACGAAATCCGACACGTCGACATGCGCATAGTGCAGACCCGTCAGGTCGGAGCCTTCGGCGATCGAATAGTCCGATGCCTTCGCCCGCGTGCCCCACACATGCACGACGGCACCGTGCGCACGAAAACCTTGCGCGATGCCGTTGCCGATGCCGCTCGACCCGCCGACGACGAGAACCGTTTTGCCGGTGAAATCGAGCGCGTCCGCCATGGGCCTAATCCTTCGACCGCTCGACGTAAGAGCCGTCTTCCGTGTTCACCACAACCTTCGTGCCAACGCCCACATGCGGCGGCACCGCGGTCTTCACGCCGTTCGACAGCTTTGCCGGCTTGAACGACGACGACGCCGTCTGCCCCTTCACCACCGGTTCCGTCTCGACAATCTCAAGCACCACACGCGACGGCAATTCGATCGAAATCGGCACGCCGTTGTGCAGGCTCAGCGTCACTTCCATGTTTTCCTGCAAATAGACCGCCTGGTCGCCCAAAATGGCGGCGGAAACATGCACCTGGTCGAAATTCTCCGGGTCCATGAAAACATAGGCGTCGCCGTCTTGGTAAAGGAAATTGTTCGTGCGCATATCCACGAACGCCTTCTCTAGACTTTCGGTCGTTTTGTAGCGCTCATGCACCTTGACCCCGTCGCTGATCCGACGCATTTCGATCTGCGTCGTCGGCGTACCTTTGCCCGGGTGAAAGTTCTCGGCCGACAGGATCACATAGAGCTTGCCATCCTTGTCTATGATGTTGCCCTTACGCACGGCGCTAGCGATGATTGAAACCACGCGATACTCCTTAAATGAGAGCGCCCGGCTCTGGCCTGGCCTTGAGGGCTGGCGCACCGGGCTCGAATTTGCGCGTGGGTGTAGCAGCGCCAGCGCCCTTAGCCAAGATGCCACAACCCGGGCAGACGCGGCATGGTAACCGCCTCCCCCTGGTGGTCGCGCGAACGCCACGCCGACCGGCGGCCGTTCCTGATGGCCCGTAACCGCATCAAAGCGGCCATCCGCAGGGATTTCGAAGAAAAGGGCTTCATCGAGGTCGAGTGCGCCGCATTGCAAATCTCGCCCGGCAACGAAACCCATCTCCACGCTTTCGCAACCGACGCCGTCGGCCCCACGGGCGAAAGCACGCGCTATTATCTCCACACCTCGCCGGAGTTCGCGTCGAAGAAACTCCTGGCGGCGGGCGAACAACGCATCTTCGACTTCGCGCGCGTCTTCCGCAATCGCGAGCATGCGCCGCTGAACGTACCCGAATTTACGATGCTCGAATGGTACCGCACGCGCCAACCCTACGACGCCGTCATCGGCGATTGCCTGCGCCTTCTCTCGATCGCAGCCCACGCGGCGCAGCGCAAGACGCTGACCTATCGCGACCACACCGCCGATCTCGACTGCGACCCCGAATGGCTGACGGTCGCCGATGCCTTCACGCGTTACGCCGGCATGGATTTGCTCGCAACGCTGTCGAAAGACGGTGAAGCCGACCGCGAAGCCCTCGCGGCGCAGGCGACCCAAGCCAAGATCGCGATTGCCGCCGACGACACCTGGTCCGACATCTTCGCACGCGTCCTCGCCGAACGCATCGAACCGAAACTAGGCTTCGGCCGCCCCACAATCCTCGACCGCTACCCTCGCGTCGAAGCAGCCCTCGCCCGACCCTGCCCGAAAGACCCGCGCGTCGCCGAACGCTTCGAGCTTTACGTCTGCGGCGTCGAACTCGCGAACGGTTTCGGCGAACTCACCGACCCGGTCGAACAACGCAAACGCTTCGAAGCCGAGATGGCGGAAATACAACGCCGCTACGGCGAACGCTATCCCATCGACGAAGACCTGCTCGCAGCCCTGCCCCATATGCCGCCCACCAGCGGCGTCGCCATGGGCTTCGACCGCCTCGTGATGCTGGCAACGGGCGCACCGCATATCGAGCAAGTGATCTGGACACCGCCTGCGGGGCGTTGGCCTTGACCAAAAAAATCATGTCATCCCGGAAGTCAGGCGAACGCGTTGCGAAGCAACGCATTTGTGAGCCTTACTATCCGGGACCCAGGAGTGACGGTCTCGGCGCCTGTCACTCCTGGGTCCCGGCTCTCGCTTTGCTCGTCCGGGATGACAGAGATTGGTTGTCGCGCGCATGACCGCCCGCACGCTCCGCACCGTCGACGATCTCGCCGCCGCAGCGCTGATCCCACGCGAGAACACCGAAACCTTGGCAAGCGTCACCGCCCGCTATGCGCTTGCCATCACGCCGGCGATGGCCGCTCTCATCGACACAAACGACCCGACCGATCCCATCGCGCGCCAATTCGTCCCCGACGCTCGCGAACTCGATCGCAGCCCGCAAGAATCCCCCGACCCCATCGGCGACAAGCGCCATGCGCCGGTCGAGGGCATCGTCCACCGTTACCGCGACCGCGTGCTCTTGAAGATCGTCCACGTCTGTCCGGTCTATTGCCGCTTCTGTTTCCGCCGCGAGATGGTGGGTCCTGACCGCGAGCCCAACCTGTCCCCGCAAGCGCTCGACAACGCCCTCGCCTACATCGCAGCCCACGACGAAATTTCGGAAGTCATTCTCACCGGCGGCGATCCCTTCATCCTCACCGCGCGCCGCGCCGCCGACCTGACGCAGCGCCTCGCGCAGATCGCGCATGTAAAGGTCCTGCGCTGGCACACCCGCGTACCCGTGGTCGACCCCGAGCGCGTCACCGACGCTTTCGTCCAAGCCCTAAAAGCGCCCGGCATCGCCACTTACGTCGCGCTGCACGCCAACCACGCGCGCGAGTTCACGCCCGAAGCCCGCGCGGCCTGCGCCCGCCTCATCGACGCCGGCATCCCCATGCTCAGCCAATCCGTGCTTCTCAAAGGCGTCAACGACGACGCCGGTACGCTTGCCGATCTCATGCAAACTTTCGTCGCGAACCGCATCAAACCCTATTACCTGCACCACGCCGACCTGGCGCCGGGCACCGCGCATTTCCGCACCACGATCGCCCACGGCCAAAACCTGATGCGCGACCTGCGCCGCCGCGTCGGGGGCTTAGCCCTGCCGCGCTACGTCCTCGACATCCCCGGCGGCCACGCCAAGGCAAATCTAGAAACCTGCGACGTGGAACAAACACCGTCAGGCATAAAAGTCCGCGACGACGACGGCACCTGGCACGATTATCTCGGCAGTTAGGAAGATTCACACGAAGCAACGAAGAAACGAAGGGCGCCCATCCGCGTGCCGCAGGCACGCAACGCATCCGCTATCGCGGCGCTACGCGCCAAACTGAATCTCTCTTCCTTCTTCGTATCTTCGTTGCTTCGTGTGACCATTTCTTACTTCGGCAGCACCCGTATATCCACCCGCCGCTTGTCGTCGAGATAGGTCTTCGCCACCGCCACGATCTCTTCCTTCGTGATCGAGTCGTAATCGGTCACGCTCGTGCGCACGCTGGCGAGGTTGCGCGGATCGGCTTGGATGTCGCTCAGCGCCTCGATCCAATAGGCGTTCGTCGATTCCGCCGCATAGTGTTGATAGAGCACGGGCTTGCGCGCCCGCTCCAACACGTCAGGCGTGAACGTGCCCTCGCGCATCTCTTGCGCAATCTGCTCGAGCGTCGTGAAGAACAGATCGACCGCTTCGGGCTTGGGCTCCACGCCCGCCACCATGAAGCCATAGCCCTTCAACGTCTTCGACGCCCAATGCGTCCCGAACGGCACATACGTCCCGCCTTGCGCCTCGCGCACCTCGTCGATGAGCCGCAGCTGAATGATCTCGTTCAAGATCGCAATCACCCGGTCGCGCCGCGGATCGCTCAAGAAATCGGGCCCCGGC
The DNA here is from genome assembly GCA_021413465.1 of Alphaproteobacteria bacterium. GTDB lineage: Bacteria > Pseudomonadota > Alphaproteobacteria > Micropepsales > Micropepsaceae > SZUA-430. Next base: position 5,315 of record JAIOQG010000154.1, read on the forward strand.
CACGCCGCTGCCACCGCCGCTTGGTCCGCGCGCCCTTCGTGCCGCAGCTCCACCTGCTTGCGCGCCGCGGGAAAGCGCACGTCGCGCGCGCCCGCCGCATAGACGATCGAATCCTTGCGCGGTGCGAACGCCCCAAACGTTTTGCCCACCGCATCGATCGCGGCTTGCACTTGCACGTGACCCACGATCGTCACCTCGATCGGCGCCTGCGCCAGCGACGGCGCCATCGCCGCCTTCACGTCGTCCATCGTCAGCGCGTCGATCTCGGCATTCGACGCTTGCGCCCAGCGCGGATCGCCGTCGCGCAACAGACCCAGCAACGCGCTCGACAACACGCCGGACGCGCTCGCCGCCTGTTCGCGCTGCTGCCCTTCGGCCACGCCTTGCATGCGCCGCAACCCGTCCGGTCGATAGGCCGGATCGCTGAAAAACGCCGCCAGCACTTGCAGCTGCAACAACACATCGCGCTCGACGGTTTCACCCGTAAGCTTGTAGGCATCCTCTTCAAGGTCGAGCGACACGCCGGCGAAATGCCCGGGCTCCGTCTGCTCCAACTCTTGGATATCGAGCTGCCCCAATCCGCCCTCGACGAACGCGAACGGCAGCGCCCAAGCAAGACCCGGCTTGCGCTTGGGCAAGGCCAAATACCCGCCCGCAAAACGCACCACGACGCTGACCTTGTCCTTCTCGAATTCGGTCGGCTTCACGTTCAAGCGCACGCCATTGGCAAAACGCACCAGCGTCGTTCCGATATCGCGCACCGCTTGCCGGTCGGCCACCGCGCCCGGCGTCCCGAAGTCGCGATAATTGAAAGCCTTGATCGTATTCTCCGCTGGCGCTGCAACCGGTGTCGCGACGCTGCGCGCATAGGCGGCGCGAATGGCCTCGTCCCCGCCCGCGATCGGCTTCGACCCGGCCACGAACACGACGGGCCCCGCACCGCTAAACGCCAGCTTCAACGCCTTCGTCACGTCGGCCGCCTTCAAGCCCTTAATGTTGGCCGTGTAAACGTCGAGATCGGTCTGCGTATCCGTCGGCACGCGATTGGCTTCGATCGAATTCATCAGCATGTCGGCAACCTCGCCGTTGCCGCGCGTGTTCGCGTTCTGCGCCATCAACAAATAGGGCGAACGCTGCTCCATCGCCTCGCGCTCGACCTCGCCCTGCTGCAAGCCGTGCACGAGCGCCCGCCGCAACTCTTGCTCGGCGCCAGCCATGCCCTTAGCCCAATCGCCGCCGCGCGAGCGGATCTGGATCGACGTCACGATGCCGCCGCCCGCAACCACTTCGCGCTGCACATGCGCGTCGATAAACGGTGCGTCCGCCTGACGCGAAAGTTTGCTCAAGCGCCGGTTCAACACCGTGAACGCGATCAAACGCTGATGGATCTCGCGCCGCCTCAGACGGCTGTCGGGCCGCTCGTCCTCGGGCGTGATCCAGCTCAGCGTCACGCTTTCCTCGAGATTGGCCTGCGTCGCGTGGCCGGCCGTCAGCTTGCGCGCTTTGACCTTGCCGAAATTATCCGCCGGCGCGTCGCTGCCCACTTGCTTCCAATCGCCGAACACGGCTGCAATCTTGGCCTCCATCGCCGCCGGATCGACCGCACCCGCGACCACAAGCAACGACCGCTCCGGCCGGTAATAGCGTTCGTAGAAACTGCGCAGCTCCTTCGGGCCGGCGCTGCGCACGAACGCCATCTCGCCGATGGGAAAGCGCGTCGGGTAACGCTGTCCCTCGAACAGCAACCCCAGATGCGTCAGGTAAGACCGCATCGCCGGCGTATCGCGCGCGCGCTCTTCCGATTGGATCACCCCGCGTTCGCGCGTGATCGCTTCCGCCGACAGCGTCAAGCGCCCGCCGATTTCGCGCAGCACGTTCAACCCCGTCGACAGCGTTTCGGCCCGCACGCTCGGCAGCGACAGCGAAAACGTCGTGTTGTCGAAGTCGGTGGCCGCATTGGCGTTGGCGCCGATCGCAAGCCCCATGCGCTGCAGCGCCTTGAACATCTCGCCTTCGGGATAATTCGTCGAACCGTTAAACGCCATGTGCTCAAGATAGTGCGCCACGCCGCGCTCGTTCTCGTTCTCGTGCAAAGACCCCGCCGCGATCCGCAGCTTCAGCGACACGGTGCCTTCCGGGTTGTGGTTCGGCTTGATCACATAGCGCAACCCGTTGGGCAAAGCGCCAAAGCGGATCGCGGCATCGGGCTTAAGATCGCTGCGCTCCTGCGGCCACAACTCGCGCGCCACGGCGTCGGGCAACAGCGCAAAAACCTGCACCGCCGCCAGCGCCGCAACCAACAAAGCCGCGGGCCAACCACGAACCATCCGAACCTGCATGGAGAATCCTCAAGAGAACGCGAAACCAAGGCCAACCCTGGCGCACCAATCAGGCACGATTATGCCCATCCCAAGGCGCGAGCGCTACCGGCGGCGAACGCCATGGACACGCCTCACGCGACCGCTGCAACATAAAAAAAACGTCAGAATCGAAACAAGACCCCACCGCCCCCTCTGCGGGGCGGTCGATACGGCAAAGCCGGATCGGGTGGGGGGACCCCGGCAACGCAGAATCCCCCCACCCGATCCTTCAAGCCCTAAAGGTCTCGAACGATCGACCGCCCCGCAGAGGGGGCGGTCGCAGGTGTATTTCGATTCTGCCGCGCGCCTTCAACCCTCTGCGCACACAGTATCCGAGTGGAAACAACTTTCTGCCCGAACCTACTCGGTCGGCCGCGCCGCCGCCGCTGGGCTGTCGAAGATGATCGGCAGGCCGTTCTTGCCGTTGCCGATAATCACCACCTTGGCGTTGGGGCTTTTCGCGACTT
>JAIOQG010000178.1 GCA_021413465.1 Alphaproteobacteria bacterium
GCGCCGGCATTTCGTCGGAAGCGGTCTTCCCCGGCGCCTCCCGCGCCAGCGCCTCGAACTCGGTCTTCCACAGCATCGTCACCTATCAAAGCGGCGACGAGACGGTTGAAAACTTGAACCTGGCTTTGCTCGGTGGTGTGAATGCTGCGATCGCCCGCTCGTGGACCGGCTCAAGCTGGGCATCGGACGCGTGGTGGAACGACAGAGCCAGCCCGGGCCTGACCTACATCGACACAAACTCGAACGGCTACGGCATTTTGAGCGTCAATGCCGGGCGGGTCGAAGCGAACCTCGTCACGATCTCGAACCCCGAAGTCGATCACGGCCCCAAAGGATCGCCCATTCTGCGCAAGGCCAAGTTCACGCTGCGCGCCTGGGCCCCCGGCCAAACGCCCGAACTCATAGGCCCGACATTCACCGGCAAGCCGGCCTTCCCGTTCGAGTGACACGCACCAACACCATCGTTATCGTTGACGGCCCTTAGGATCGAGGAACATCGAAATGTCGTTCGCCGAATACGCAAGCCACGACGCACTCGGATTGGCCGAACTCGTCGCAAAGAAACAAGTCAGCGCCATTGAACTCGTCGACGAAGCGATCGCGCGCATCGAAAAACACAACCCGAAACTCAATGCCGTCATTTTCAAAACGTTCGACCGTGCGCGCTCGGCGGCCAGAATCCCGCTAGGCTCGGGACCGTTTGCGGGCGTTCCCTTTCTTTTGAAGGACATACTGGGCGCCCAAAAAGGTGTCCCCACGCGTCAAGGCTCGAACTTCATTCCCCCCGCGCCGTCGCCGCATGATGCAACACTCGTGCGCCGCTTCACGGCCGCCGGTTTGATATCTCTCGGCAAGACGAACGTGCCTGAATTCGGTCTCGTACCGACCACGGAGTCCGCGATTTACGGTCCCTGCCACAACCCGTGGAATCTCGACTATTCGTCGGGCGGCTCCTCGGGCGGTTCGGGTGCCGCGGTCGCCGCCGGCATCGTACCGATCGCGCATGCCAATGACGGCGGCGGTTCGATCCGCGTGCCTGCCTCGGCGAACGGCCTTGTCGGATTGAAGACGACGCGCGGCCGCAATCCGCTCGGCCCCGATCTGGGCGACGTCATGGGCGGCCTCGTCTGCGAAGGCGTTCTGACACGCAGCGTGCGCGACACGGCGGCAGCCCTCGACGCCACCGCCGGCAACGAGATGGGCGATCCCTATTGGGCGCCGGCAAAGCCGAAATCCTATCTCGACGAATGCCAAACCCCGCCGGGCAAACTCAAGATCGCCTTCGCAACGCAAAGCCTGTGGGGCAAGAAGTTCGATCCCGAATGCGTCGAGGCCATCCAAGCGTCGGCGAAACTGCTTCAGAGCCTCGGCCACCACGTCGAAGAAGCCTCGCCGACCGTTTCTGTCGATGCCCTCATGCAATCCTTCATGCCGGTCTGGGCTTCGGGCCTCGCCATGCTGATCGACGGCACCGCAATGATGACCGGACGCACGCCGCACGAAAGCGATTTTCAGGGCATGACCTGGGGCCTCTACCAAATGGGCAAACAGATCACCGCCGCGCAATATCAGATGTGCTGGTTCCAACTTCACGCCGTCGCCCGTCAAGTGGCCGTGTTCCACGAAACCTACGATCTCTGGCTGACGACCACCTTAGGCGCCCCGACGGTGCGCAACGGCACGTTCGACTTCCACGAAAAAGACCCGCTGAAATCCTTCGCCCCGATCATCGACTATCTGCCGGTCACCGCCCTCCAAAACGCGACGGGCCAGCCCGCCATCTCGCTGCCCTTGCACTGGTCGGCCAACGGCCTGCCCGTCGGCGTCCACTTCGCGGCCCGCTTTGGCGACGAAACCACGCTGTTGAGGCTTGCAGGTCAGCTCGAAAAGGCGAAACCTTGGGCCGATCGCCATCCGCCTATTTGGGGTTAGGGATTGGGGGTTAGGTGATGGGTGAAAGAGCACCATCAACTAACCCCCATCACCCAACCACCATCACCTAGAGGAACGAACATGACCTTCCCGCAATATGCCGATTACGACGGCCTGGGCCTTGCCGACCTCGTCCGCAAGAAAGACGTCTCTCCGGCCGAACTTATCGAAAGCGCCATCGAACGCGCCGAGCGCCACAACACCAAACTCAACGCCATCGTCTACAAAGCCTACGACATGGCGCGCGCGGCCGCGACGAAACTGCCCGACGGTCCGTTCAAGGGCGTGCCATTCCTCATCAAAGACTTAGGCGTGGAGGTCGCAGGGCTACCGCGCACCGATGGCACCGCCTTCAACAAAAACGAGAAAGACACCTACGACGGTCTTCTCGCCCAACGCTTCAAAGCCTCGGGCGTCAACATCTTCGGCAAAACCAACACGCCCGAATTCGGCATCACCGGCACGACCGAAAGCGCGCGTCTCGGCCCCTGCCGCAATCCGTGGAACACCGATCACATCACCGGCGGCTCGTCCGGCGGTTCGGCCGGTGCGGTTGCAGCCGGCATTGTCCCGCTTGCGAACGCCTCCGACGGCTTGGGCTCGATCCGCATTCCCGCCGCCTGCTGCGGCCTCGTCGGCATGAAAGTGACGCAGTATCGCGTGCCGCAAGGTCCCGAACACGATGCCAGCATCGGCCACGGCTATGCCGTGCACCACGTCGTCTCGCGCACGGTGCGCGACTCGGCGGCCATGCTCGACTGTATCGACATGCCCGAAGCCGACTCGCCGTTTCCCTCACCGCCCAAGTCGCGGCCTTATGCGCTTGAAGCCGCAACCGCGCCCGGCCGCCTGCGCATCGCCTTTACCGACGAAACGCCGAGCGGCAAACCGGTCGATCCGGAAATCGCCGCCTTGCTGCGCGATACCGCCAAGAAGCTCGAAGCCTTGGGCCACCACGTCGAAGAGCGCGGCCTCGGCATCAACTACCGCAAGCTTTACGCCGCCAGCACGGCGGTGCTCGGCGCAAATTTCGCCGCCTCCATGCGCCATCGCGTGCAAGAGATGGGGCGCGAGCCCGCGCCAGAGGAACTCGAAGCCCTGTCATGGCGCAATTGGAAAGGCGGCGAGCGCATTCCCGGTTACGAAACCATGCGCGGCTGGCAAACGCTGAAATCGATGACGCGCGACATCTTCCGCGTCTTCGCGACGATCGACGTGTTGCTGACGCCGGTCTTGTCGACGCCGGTGCCGAAAATCGGCTTCATCGACCCCGTCCGTGTGGAGCCGCGCGAAGTCGACGCCCGCCAAGCTCAAACCTTCGGCTTCACGCCGCCGTTCAACATGACCGGCCAACCGTCCCTGTCGCTGCCGCTCGCCCATTCGAAAAGCGGCCTACCCGTCGGCATGATGTTCACGGCCAAATGGGGCGACGAAGCAACCCTCTACCGCCTAGCCGGCCAACTCGAACAAGCGCACCCGTGGATCGGGAGAAAGCCCGCGGTGTGGAACTGATGGCGCCCAGACGACCGGAACACCAAATGTAATCCGTGCCATCACGCCATCACATCCGCAGAATTCCGCCAAAACTGCCATCACGGATCCATCACATGCCGCCACGTGCCATCACAGGTAACGTGGCGGTAGAGCCCCGCGCGAACAGATCGGCGCGCGGTCGCGCATCAAGCCGCAACAGCCCAAATCCCATCTTCAATTATCAAGTCGCAGCCCCTTTGCCGCAAGCGGAGCGGGGAAACGGCCGACTAACACAGCCAATTGAGTGCAAGGAACAAATAAAGAACATAGCCCGCAATAGCAAGCAACATTTGCACGCGCTGGAACGCAATTCCGAGCCTTCCGCAAGGCCACCTGCACCGATCGAAAATCAATCAGCGATTGCGATCAGTCCACAGCAAGTCGCCGGCCACCCAGTTGTGAATGTCTATGCACGGCCTAGACTGCAACACAACGAGGCGAATCCATGGGCCAAGCGCGCATTGCACCCAACGCAATCGGTGAAGAGTTGCTTCGCTTACTGCCGCGCGACGGCGGTTCGATCCCCAACCGCGCCGCACTCGCCATGCTGTCGAAGCGACTGGGCAACCCGATCGCGAGCGAAACATATTTCCAAGCGCGCGATTCCTTGCTGAACAAAGGCCTCGTCGGCCGGGTGAGAGGGCAAGGCGGCTCGATCTATCTGATCGCAGACACACCAAGCACTGCGCCGGAGCCGGATGAGCTGACCGACGGCGGAATCCCGGAGCGCGAACTTATGGCGCCCCTCCACACCGCATTGAGAACCAGCTTCCGCGCCACACTCGACCTCCCGCGCGATGCGCCCGATCCCATCATCGAAGACATCTCGACGCGAGGTCCGAAGAAGGGCGTTTGGGCGCGCCCCGACTTTGTGTTCGTCAGTGTGTCGAAGTTCGCGGTGTTGCCCGGCGCCCATGTCGATGTTCACGTCTTCGAACTCAAGAACGAGGAAGGTGCAGGCGTCAGGGCCGTTCACGAAGCGCTTGCGCAAGCGCGCTTCGCCAACTTTGCGCACCTCGTTTGGTATTTGCCCGAAGGCTCGCACCGGGAACCCGAACTCGAGGAACTCGTCACCCACTGCGCTTTGCACGGCGTCGGATTTTGCCGCATGAAAACGTTGGGTGCGCTGGAAGTGCTGCAAGACGCAAAGCGAACCGCTACCACGCCGCTCGAAGTCGACGGCTTCCTAGAAAGCCGCCTCTCGCGAGAAAACCGGACCGCGTTGCGACACGCCATCAACCAAAGCAACGAGCGATGACGGGAAAGATCATTTCTGTCTGCAACATGAAAGGTGGCGTCGGCAAAACCACGCTCGTGGTGAGCCTTGCTGAAACGCTCGCCGCCGGCGGCGTGGGTAAGCGCATGAAAGTCCTGGTGATCGACCTCGACGCGCAAGCCCATGCGTCGTTCTGCATCGCGGGTGACGAGCTGCTGATGCAGTTGTTCAAGGAGCATCGCTCGCTCGATTTCTTCTTCGAGGACGCGGTCCTTGACGGACGCAAGAAGCAGCTAAATGAGTTTATACGAGAATCCGCGAGTTCGATGACTGCGGGTGGCGAAATCATATCGCTAGCACTCGCGCCCGCAAGCGAACGGCTCCGCTATGTCGAGCGGTCCATCATTCACAAGTTGACGAGCACCGGCACGTCCTTCGATGGGAAGAGGGTCAGGGACCTCGTCGCAAACGAAATCGAGCTTCTGCGCAACGTCTTCGATGTGATCATCATCGACTGCCCACCGGGAATTTCGATCTTCACGGAAGCAGCCCTGTGGGCCAGCGATATCGTGCTTGCGCCGGTGATCATGGACAAGTTTTCCGTGCTCGGCCTGACAACGTTCTGCAAACATGTCTTGGCTGCGCCCCGCCGCCATTCCGCCATTCTACCTTACGTGCTCGCGAACCGCGTGCAGCCGACGAACGTCGCAAAGCGCGTTCTCCAAGCATTGAGGGCCGAGGCTGCGGCGCATGACGCAGGCTTTCGGATGCTTAAGACTGAAATTCCTCAATCTGCCACGCTTGTGAAGGCAATGGCCTGCGAGGACGACGCCCCGACCTACGCATTGAAATATGGCAACGCACGCCAAGACCTTGAAAATCTGGCCCGCGAAATCGTGGAGATCATTAATGCTGACAGACCCTCAGGCCGCCCTGCTGTTTCAGGGCTTCGCCAAGCAACCCGACCTGTTCGCACTGAAACCCGCGGCCTACCGTAAAGCCGCGATCGATGTTGTCGTGACGCAGCTGAAAGACACAGGCTGCGACCTTGGCATGGCAAGGCGCATCGTCTCTCTCGTCGGCAGCGAGCCGCTCTTGGCCGTTCTCGACGAGCAACCATCGACAGTCATCACCGCCTTGATCAAGAAATTCGACAAAGCCAACGCCGACCGCGCGAAATCCGAAGGCCGCTGGGCCCGCTCGCACTTAGCGGAGCTCGTCGAGAGTCGCGCCGAACCGACAGCGGCAGCACCCAAAGCCACCAGAACACCTGCGCCCAAGAAACCCAAAAAAGAAGTCGTCCGCGCCCTACATCAAGCGCGTTCGATGGGTGGTGGCTAGCGACCCCAATTTAGGCAGGGAGGAAATAGGTTTCACGTCCCCATATCTGAGAACGGCCCCGAGGATTGGCATCGCTTGGACGATGAAGGCGACGGCAAGGCTTGCGAGTGTTTGCGGTCATAACTTCCCTCTCTCTTGAGCTACAATTGCCGAGTGATTCGGGAGCACGCTATGATCGAAGCTCTACTGGCACTCATTGGACCTGTGTGGTTTGGTCTTCAAGGCAGCCCCTATTGGCTTGTTCTCGCCTGGGCGCTCGTTTCCGTCGCATGGTGTTTTTGGCGTAGCCGCGATTCAGTAATCCACGCGATGCGCCAAGGTGGTGAAGTTTCGACCGCGACCGTTTTCTTTCCGGTCATCTTATCGGCGATGTTTGCTATAGGGTTCATTGCCGTTCATTCTGCTGTGTTCTACCTTGCGGGAGGGTTCGGCTAACTCGCATGGAACCCGTGTTCGCGATAGTCCCTGCGCTCATCGGACTCTTGGTAGGCGCCGGCTTGCAGTACATGTTGGGGCGCGCGGCGGAAATCAGACGCCAGCTAATGCAACAGCGGACTCAATCCTACACCGACTATTTCAAGGCGATGGCAATTAGCGCCCAGACCGGCCGAACCAAAGAGACACTTGGGGCGGGGGCAGACGCCAAAGTGAGGATTTGCATCTACGGTTCCGACGAGGTGATAAGACGCCTCCACGTTTTCGAGACTCTTGGCGGGGCCGTGAATTCTCCGCAAACTAGAAATGCGGTAACGGAGCTTATTCAAGAAATGCGCAAGGACGCTGGAATGAGCCGATCAAAAATAGATCAAGGCGACTTCCCACCGATTCTTTTTGGTCCGGAGAAAAGCTAGTATTTGAATTTCGGTGACAGTCCTGGACTGCACCGAAATTACGCACTCATACCAACCGACCGAAATAAAGACACCTCCAACCAACTAAGGTCGTCATGGCCGGGCTTGAC
>JAIOQG010000179.1 GCA_021413465.1 Alphaproteobacteria bacterium
GATGAGGCGGACGGTTTTGTCGCCAAGCATCTCGCCGGTACCGGTGGCGTGGCTCAAGACCAGGTTGCGTTGGAGTTCGGCGAGTTTGTCTTGCGGGATGCGCGTGGAGGCCAGTTGGCCGAAGCCGGTGTTGATGCCGTAGACCGGCGCGTCTTTGCCGAGGATGTTTTCGACGACCTTGCGCGAGGCGTCGACGCCGTCGCGGCATGCGGGATCGAGGGTGAACGGCTGCTTCTCACGCGCGATTTTGCGGAGCGTGGTGAGCGTGGCGTGGCCGGGGGTGAGGTTGGTCATACGAGCGCCGTCTGGGAGCGCCGGCGTCCCGCCCGCTCTTTCTTACGTGACACGCGTGGCGCGTTGGAAATGTTTAAAGAGCGGGCGGGACGCCCGCGCTCCCAGACTGTCATTGTGACCTCAACATCGGTAAGTCCAACTGATGCTCCTTCGCGCAAGAGATCGCGTCCTCGTAGCCGGCGTCGGCGTGGCGCATGACGCCGGTGGCTGGGTCGTTCCAGAGGACGCGTTCGATGCGGCGGGCGGCTTCCTTTGTGCCGTCGCAGACGACGACCATGCCGGCGTGTTGCGAGAAGCCCATGCCGACGCCGCCGCCGTGATGGAGCGAGACCCAGGTCGCGCCGCTGGCGCAATTCAGGAGTGCGTTCAACAGCGGCCAATCGGAGACGGCATCGGAACCGTCTTTCATCGCTTCGGTTTCGCGGTTGGGGCTGGCGACTGAGCCGCTATCCAGATGATCGCGGCCGATGGCGATCGGGGCTTTCAGTTCGCCCGATGCCACCATGTCGTTGAAGGCAAGGCCCAAGCGGTGGCGGTCGCCGAGGCCGACCCAGCAGATGCGCGCGGGCAGACCCTGAAACTTGATGCGTTGCGCCGCCATGTCGAGCCAGTTGTGGAGGTGGCGATCCTTGGGGATGAGCTCGCGCACCTTCGCGTCGGTTTTGGCGATGTCTTGCGGATCGCCTGAGAGAGCCACCCAGCGAAACGGGCCGACACCGCGGCAGAACAGCGGGCGAATGTAAGCGGGGACGAAGCCCGGAAAGTCGAAGGCGTTCGCGACGCCTTCTTCCTTAGCGACTTGGCGGATGTTGTTGCCATAGTCGAAGGTGGCGATGCCGCGTTTGGCGAAGGCCAGCATTGCTTCGACGTGTTCCTTGATCGAGGCGCGGGCGGCGCGTTCGACACTCGTGGGGTCCGTTTGGATGCGGCTCTGCCATTCGTCGACGGTCCAGCCTTTGGGGCAATAGCCGTTGATCGGATCGTGCGCCGAAGTTTGATCGGTGACCAGATCGGGCTTGGCGCCGCGCTTGACGAGTTCGGGATAGATGTCGGCGGCGTTGCCGAGCAAACCCACCGAGAGCGGCTTTCGTTCGGCGCAGGATTTTTTGATCAACGCCAGTGCTTCGTCTAGCGAGGCAGTCCAAGTGTCGAGATATTTCGTTTCGAGGCGCTTTTCGATGCTGCTTTGGCGGCACTCGACGGCGAGGATCGAGGCGCCGGCCATGGTGGCGGCCAGGGCTTGCGCGCCGCCCATGCCGCCAAGGCCCGCGGTCAAAATCCATTTGCCGGAAAGATCGCCGCTGTGATGTTTGCGGCCGGCTTCGACGAACGTTTCGTAGGTGCCCTGAACGATGCCTTGGCTGCCGATGTAGATCCAGGAACCGGCCGTCATTTGGCCGTACATCATCAGGCCTTTGCGATCGAGTTCGTTGAAGTGGGCCCAGGTCGCCCAATGCGGCACGAGGTTCGAGTTCGCGATCAACACGCGCGGC
>JAIOQG010000138.1 GCA_021413465.1 Alphaproteobacteria bacterium
GTCGAAGATCGAGCCGATGCAGGAAATGGAAAAGACGATGCTCGACTTCGCCGAAGGCGTGGAAACGAACAGCCGCCTCTCCTGTCAGATCAAAGTCTCCGACGCCCTCGACGGCTTCACCGTCCGCATGCCCAAGAGCCAGCACTGACAGCTGAAAGCGCGAGCCTGCCGTTCGCCCTTCCTTCTGCCATATTTTGAGTCGGTCGAACGAACGACTCTTGACATGCGTGTAACATGCGCACATGCTTACAACATGTCCGCAATGATCCAGATTCGAAACGTACCTGATACGCTGCACCGCCGGTTGAAGGCCCGGGCGGCGATGGCCGGGATGTCGTTGTCCGACTATTTGCTCAATGAAATCCGTTGCGTAGCAGAGCGTCCGACCTTCGACGAGATGCGGGCACGCCTATCGGCCAGGACCGCCACTGCGCCAAGCATGTCCCCGGCGAAAGCCGTCCGCGCGGAACGCGACAGCCGGTGATCGTTATCGATGCGTCGGCGGCGCTCGAAATTTTGCTGCAAACGCCTGCCGCAATCGCCGTCGAGGCACGGCTTTTTCAAGCGGGACAGACGCTTCACGCGCCGCATCTCATCGACTTGGAAGTGGCGCAAGTGCTCCGCAGGTACGCGGCGACAAATCAAATCGCCCAGCAACGCTGTCACGCGGCCCTAGATGATTGGCTGCTCTTTCCGGTCAGTCGGCATGCGCATGCAGTTCTCCTGCCCCGCGTGTGGGACCTACGAGCGAACATAACCGCTTACGATGCCGTCTACGTCGCGCTGGCTGAGGCGCTCGATGTGCCGCTGATCACGCGCGATGGGCGGCTGGCTGGCGCGCCCGGTCACACAGCAAAGATCGAACTCATTTGACTCTGCTTGCCAGGACTAACCGGTCTTTGCGTCTTTTTTTGCCGATTTTCTAGGTGTGTCCTTCGACGCCAAAGCGCCCGCCGGCGCTTCCACCGCGTGCCGCGGGAAATGGCAGGCGATGCGCGTCCCCTTGCCGACGGTGGAATCGAGCTCCACCCAACCGCCGTGCAATTCGACGAAGCTGCGCACGAGTGCTAGGCCAAGGCCTGCACGCCGTGCTTCCTTCGCCCGCGTCGTGCTCTCGAAGCGCTCGAAGGCGACCGGCTGATACTCGGGCGGAATGCCGACGCCGGTATCGTTGACGAAAATCCGCACCTCGCCCGCGGCACCTTCCGCGCCGTAGACGATTTTGCCGTTCGGCGGCGTGTGTTCGATGGCGTTGATGACGAGATTGTACACGACCTGCAGCAGGCGCTTTTGATCGGCGAACAAAATGCCGGTCGCGGCGTCGCACTCGCACGAAACCTCCACGCGGGCCTTGCGCGCCCGTTCCTCGACCAGCGGCCGCACGCCCATCAACACCTCGGCGACGTCAACATCCTTCCGGTCGAGCTCGATCGTGCCGGCTTCGATAAGCGCGAGATCGAGAATGTCGTTGATCAGCGTCTCGAGCGTTTTCGAAGCATTGAGGATATCGGCGAGATAACTCTTCTGTTTGTCGGAGACCTTTCCTGCGATCCCCTCGCTCATCATGTCGGCAAAACCCATGATCGAATTCAATGGTGTGCGCAGCTGATAGGACACGTTCGAAATAAAGTCCGACTTCAACTTGTCCGAGGCCAGCAACGCCGCATTGCGTTCCTCTAGCGCCTTCTCGCGCATGGCCGTGTCGGTGACATCGCGATAGCTGAGCAGCAGCGACCCGTCGGGCAACGGCGCCGCGGCGAAACTCAACACAAGATCGTCGGTACGCTGCAAGCGATCGACGGTCACCCGCCGCTCGGTTGCGGCGCCGGTGATCAACATCGTCAGCATGCTCCAATGCCCTTCGTCGGGCAGTGTGCGGCGGCACAGCGCGAACACGTCGGCAAAGCGCGGCTGATCGGCAAGCGCCTTGGGGTCGATGCGCCAGTGTTCCGCAAAAGCTTTGTTGAACAGCTTCAAACGCCCGTCCGTGCCGAACACGGCCAACGCTTCCGTCAAATGATCGATCGTCGTGCGCTGAACGCTGGACAACTGATTGAGGCTGCGCTCCAACGCCATCTGATCGGTGACGTCGGCATAGATGAAGATCAAACCGCCGAACGGATGCGCCTGACACGTCACCCGCAGCGTCGAACCGCGCGGCAAATGCCAATGCTCTTCGCGCTCCTCGATGACGTTGGTGTAAAGCGCAAGGCGTTCTTTCTTCCACGCCGTGAAGTCGCGCTGCTCCGGCAAGCGCCGCGTCTCGCGCAAACGTTCCAGAATGTCGCCGTCGGACGGGTGCGTCGCGAGCCAACGCTCGTCGATATCCCAAAGCTTGGCATAGGCTTTGTTCGAGAATTTCAGCCGCTGATCGCGCCCAAAAATCGCCACCGCCGCCGGCAAACGATGCAGCGTTTCTTCATGCGCATCGATATGTTGCTGCAACAGGCGCTTGGTCTCGTCGACATCGGTGACGTCGATCGCAAACGACGCAACGCCGTCACCCATCGGCACGGCATGGATGTCGAACGCCCGGCGATGCCCGCCGACGATGACATAGCGCAACTCCGACTGCGGAACGTTCGTCTCAAGCGCCCGCTCCGCCAACGCCCGACTGTCGCGATCAAGCTCGATCTGATCGGAAATCACGTCCTGCCCGATCGCCGGATCGGCAGCTGCCGTATAGGCCCGATTGACCCAAACGAGATCGAGATTCTGCCCGCGGCGCCACACCGGCATCGGCGCCACATCGAGCAAATCGCCGAGCCGCGCGCGTTCGATCTCGCTCGCCGTCAGGCGCACCGTCAGATTATAGCTCGCCTCCGCATCGGGCGTGACATCACGCAACCACAGTGCCGCTTGCCCTGCCGCAGGCTTGCCATAGGCCTGGAATACCCGCCCATCGGGACCCGGCACCGTCATTGAGAACAGCGAGCCTTCGCCGCCGAGCGACTTCAGCGCGTCCTGAAGGTCTCCATGCGTGTCGCTTTCGATGCAACCCGTCAGAACGTTGGCGGCCCCGGCCCGCGGCTCAGGTTCGCCGTCGATATTGCGCCAAACGAAAAGAGCGCCCGGATCGCCATTGACGATCGCCGCCTCTTTTTGGAAACGCGCTTCGGCGCGTGCGGTCTGCTTCACCGCGCGCCGCAGCAAATCGTCCGAACGCACGCGCATGGCCAGCACGACGAAGGCGAGCGACCCGGCAAGCGCAATCGCGCCCAAGGTCACGCCGAACGGCAGCAGATACGCGATGTCGCTTGACAGGTCCAAACTATCCCCATGCCTCTAACGGAGCGACGGCGGCGCCTAAGCCGATTTCAGAGGCAACTCTGATCGGCAAAAATCCGTTGGCCTGAGCCCAACAGGGACCCAAACACTTTCGGCTTTTTGCCTGCCCCCCGTTACCCGCGCCCGAAACCCCTTTTTTGCGAGAATCACTTCGCTCGAAGAATCTTAGGGAGGCATGGAATATTTGTCCCGGAGCACATGGTAAACGCCGCCCGAAAAGCAAACGGACTCAAAGGCTTGCCGAAATCTGCCTGAGACGGGCCGGGTAAAGTCGAAATTTAACGATTTGATAACCATTTAGGCGCGTTTCATGAGACGCCCTCTGAAGCGCTATATGACGCCCTATCCCGTCGTAAAACTGTTGCGCAATTGCGCCATCACGCCTTGAAACGAAGCTGAGCGAGGCGGGCGGAAATATCGCCGCTCTGCGCGGGCCAAAAATTCTCGCGCGTGACCGTGCTCATCGCACTCAAATCCTTTCGGACGCGTTAACGCCGCTTCGCAGGTGTGGTGATCGCGGCCACACGCCGGATCGCGCGATGTGGGCTAGCTTCCGGACGTTCGGGCATCGCTTCAAGAGACTCCCAATGAACGCCGTTCTGAACCTAGCCTTCAACGCCGTACTGGCCGGACTATTTCTCGTGCCGCTCGGCGCTCTGTTCGGACGAGCGAATCCGTTGATCGACTCGTTCGGCCCGTTTCTATTACCGGCAATCGTCGGCGCCGCCGCCCTTGCGCTATTGGCGTTGCTTGCGGCGCGTTACGCGGTGGGCCTTCTCGCCATTGTCGCCCTGCTCGCGAATCTGGCCATGGTCTGGCCGTGGATTCAGGATCAACCGGCCGCGCAGACCAACGGGCCGCGCTTCAAAGTCCTGCTGTTCAACGTCTACTATCACAACCCGCGCTTGGAACTCGTTGCGCCGCTCGCGCGCAACTCGGATGCCGATATTGTAGTTCTGCTCGAGGTCGTGCCGCACGTGCTGGCAAAACTCGACGCGGTCAAGGCCGACTACCCCTACCAAATCGAATTCTGGGATAGCGTCCGCTCCGACGCGTTGATCCTGTCGCGCTTCCCGCTGACCGACACGGTCGCATCGTTGCCGCCCGCACGCACGCCCCGTTCGTTGGCAAGCGCGACCGTCGACATAAAAGGGCGAACGCTGACGCTCTTCGCCGCCCATTTTACCTTGCCGTTTCCATTCCGGAACTACGCAGACCAGCCGGCACAGGCTGAAGACCTAGCTGCAGCAATTACCGCAAGCGCAGGTCCGCGGCTTCTCGTGGGCGACTTCAACGCGGCGGCTTGGGGCGCCACCATGGCACACATCCGCGCGACTTCGGGAATGAGGTTGCTAACCGGATCGGGCGGATCGTGGCCGTCGTTCCTGCCGCGCCAGATGGGGATTCCCATCGACCATGTTCTGGCCTCGCCGGAATTGACGCTCCTCTCGCGCGAGCTGATTGACGTCTCAGGCTCCGATCACCGCGCAGTGCTGGCCGAAATCGCATTTGAGAAGTGATCGGTCAACCCGGAAACAACTGCAGCCCGACTTTCGCCAAGGATCCGTCTTTCGACAGACCGAGACAAGCCAAGCTCTCCATGCCTTGCACGTAGCAAAACACCGGCTGTTTCTCGGCACGAATTTGTTCGTAAGCGTCGCGATCGATGCCGGCTTCCGGGTAGAACGGAAACTCGCCGCTCACCGGCGCTTCGGCGCCCTTCTTCCACTCGGGCAGGTCGGACGTCGTTTTAAACGTGTGGCTTTGCAACAGCCACTCGCTGAGGGCACGCGCCATTTGCTTGCGCGTCTTCACCTCGACGAACGTCATGACATGCTCGACCGGCGCGGCCTCGGCCCACAGCACCTTTCCGTCCGATGCGCGAACGACGAGCGTTGTCACCGCGAGTGCGCAAGTCGGGCCGCTCGAATATGCCTCGGTGCGCAGCGCTCGCATGCCATCGGCTTTCCAAACCGCAGTCGCGCTCGCCGCGCAATTGCCGGCCGCTTCCACCGGCAACGCCGTTCGCCCAAAGGCAAGAAACGTCAACACACAAGCAACAAACGCAGCAGCCGCAAAACGACGAAACAGCATGGCAAACTTTCTCCGTTAGTCGCGCACCCTAGCACTCACGCCCGCCTGATCGAAAATCCTTCAGGCCGCTTATCGAGGATTTCAACCCCGTCGCCGACTGCAATCTCGCCTTCAACGCGCGGCGCGGCATTCCACCCGAACAGCACGCCCTTGGCCCGCGGATCGCCGGACGCGCGCAAGCGCGTCAAGCTGGCGATCGGCTCTTCGCCCATGGTTTCGCCGGTCATCTGATCTTTTGTTGGCACCGCGCAGCGAACGCACGGCGACACGAGATCGAGTTCGACGCCACCCAGACGCAAGGACTTCCATGTATCTTCCTGCCACGGCTCAGCGCAGTCGACGACAACGTTCGGACGAAAGCGCGCCATGGGCACTGGCGCCGAACCGTGCCGTGCGATCTCGTCATTTAGCGCCGCAAGCGAGCCCGTCGTCGCGACAAGGACCGGAAAGCCATCGGCGAAACTGACCGGCACAGGCGCGTCCGTCCAAACGCTGCCCTTGGACCTTGCAGCTTCCGCGTCCATGTGCACGAGCCTCAACGCCTCCCCGAACATCGCGGACAGCCACGCATGCGCCTGCGCGTCGGCAACGGCGGCGCTCACCCGATCGTTCCAAATGGTGACGTCGATGCGCTCGCGCCCCGACGGCGTTTCGACAAACAAATCCGCAGCGCCCGGCGCGCTCAATCGCAGCCCGTCGGCCGTCAGCATCGCCGTGATCGTGGCCAACCGCGCGTGCGAGCGCTGCGTCGTGAAATTTCCGGCGGCGTCGACCACCAACCAGCGTCGATCGCCTTCGAAACCGCGCTCCACAAGGCGCGCGCGGTCCGCATTCACGGCGCGCACGCCCTTGATCGGGTAGATGTGCAACGAGACGACACGCATCGCCTGAAACCTCTAGGGCCTCGTTCTCGCGACCTTAGTTCTAGTAGCGATAGTGATCCGACTTGAACGGACCTTCGCGCTCGATGCCGAGATACTCGGCCTGCTGCGGCGAAAGCTTCGTCAGTTTCGCCCCCAACTTGGCCAAATGAAGGCGCGCGACCTTCTCATCCAACTTTTTCGGCAGCGTATAGACCTTGTGCTCGTACTTGGCATGGTTCGCCCACAATTCCATCTGGGCCAAGGTCTGGTTCGTGAACGAGGAACTCATCACGAAGCTTGGATGTCCCGTCGCATTGCCGAGGTTCACCAAGCGGCCTTCCGACAACAGGATGATCCGCTTGCCGTCCGCGAATTCGATCTCGTCAACCTGCGGCTTGACGTTGTGCCATTTCAAATTGCGCAAGGCCGCGACCTGAATCTCGGAATCGAAGTGCCCGATATTGCACACGATCGCGCGGTCTTTCATCGCCCGCATATGATCGATCGTGATCACGTCGAGATTGCCCGTCGCCGTCACGAAGATGTCGGCGCGCGGTGCCGCGTCTTCCATCGTCGCGACTTCGTAGCCTTCCATCGACGCCTGCAGCGCGCAGATCGGATCGATCTCCGAAATGATCACGCGGCAACCGGCATTGCGCAACGACGCGGCCGAACCCTTGCCCACATCGCCGAAGCCCGCAACCATGGCGACCTTGCCGGCCATCATCACGTCGGTGCCGCGCTTGATGCCGTCGACGAGGCTTTCGCGGCAGCCGTAAAGATTGTCGAATTTCGACTTCGTGACGCTGTCGTTGACGTTGATCGCCGGGAACGGAAGTTCCTTGCGTTCGGCCATCTGATAAAGCCGGTGCACGCCCGTCGTCGTTTCTTCGGTCACGCCCTTGATGCCGGCCGCGATCTTCGAATACCAGCCCGGCTTCTTCTCAAGCGTGCGCTTCATCACGGCGTAAAGCGCTTCTTCTTCTTCGTTCTTGGGCTTCGAGATCACGCTCGGATCGCGCTCGGCCTTCGGCCCCAGCACGCACAGCAATGTCGCGTCGCCGCCGTCGTCGAGGATCATGTTCGGCACGCCGCCGTCCGACCACTCGAACAGCTTGTGCACATAGTCCCAATACTCGATCAGCGTCTCGCCCTTCTTGGCGAACACCGGCGTCCCGGAATCGGCAACCGCCGCCGCCGCGTGATCCTGCGTCGAGAAGATATTGCACGACGCCCAGCGCACATCGGCGCCCAGCACTTTCAACGTATCGATCAATACGGCCGTTTGGATCGTCATGTGCA
>JAIOQG010000139.1 GCA_021413465.1 Alphaproteobacteria bacterium
ATCATGGTGATCGACGCGGCGAAGGGGATCGAAACGCAGACGCGCAAGCTGTTCGAAGTGTGCCGCCTGCGCGACATTCCGATCGTCACGTTCATCAACAAGATGGACCGCGAGGCGCGCGATCCGTTCGATCTGATCGACGAGATTGCCGACACGCTGCAGCTGCACGTTACGCCGGCGATGTGGCCGGTGGGGTCGGGTTTGAATTTTCGCGGCGCGATGGACTTCGAGAAGAACCATTTCCTGCCCTTTGCGCGCGACGCGCAGCCGGTCGGGCACAATCGCTTGGGCGAGGTGTTGACGGCGGACGAGCACAAACACCTAAACGACGAGATGGAGTTGGCGCGCGGCGGTTATCCGGCGTTCGATTTGGCGAATTTTCGCGAGGGACATTTGACGCCGATCTATTTCGGTGCGGCGTTGAAGAATTTCGGCATTCGCGAGTTGATCACCGGTTTGGGCGCGCACGCGCCGGGTCCGCGGGCGCAACCTGCCGTGCAACGCACCGTGTTGCCCGACGAGGATAAGGTCGCGGGTTTTGTGTTCAAAGTGCAGGCGAACATGGACCCCAACCATCGCGATCGCGTGGCCTTTATGCGTGTGTGCTCCGGGCACTTCAAGCGCGGCATGAAGCTGAAGCAGTCGGGCTCGGGCAAGATGATCAGCGTGCACAACCCGATCCTGTTTTTCGCGCAATCGCGCGCGACGGTCGACGAGGCGTGGCCGGGCGATATCATCGGTATTCCCAATCACGGTGTCTTGCGCGTTGGCGATACGTTGACGGAAGGCGAGGACTTGACCTTCACCGGCATTCCAAACTTCGCGCCGGAAATCATCCGCCGCGTGCGGTTGGCCGATCCGTTGAAAGCCAAGCATTTGCAGCGCGCACTCGAGGCGTTGGCCGAAGAGGGCGTTACGCAAGTGTTTCGTCCCAAGATCGGCGGGCAGTGGTTCGTGGGGGTCGTGGGACAGTTGCAGCTCGACGTGCTGGCGAGCCGGATTGCCGCGGAATACGGGCTTGAGGTTGCGTTCGAGCAGGGCCTGTTCGAAACCGCGCGCTGGGTTGCTTGCGACGATGCGGTGGAGATGCGGCGCTTTCTCGACGCGCATCAGGGCAATCTCGCCGACGACCGCGACGGCGCGCCGGTGTTTATGGCGAAAAGCGCTTGGGAATTGCGGTATTCGGCCGAACGGTGGCCGAAGATCAAGTTCACCGCGACCAAGGAACGCCGGCACTAAATGTGATCGCTTCGGGTGCTCCGTCCGTATAGGTAGGGTCAATGGAGCAAGCGCGATGAACTCTGTCGTCATTACCGGCGTTTCCAGCGGCATCGGCCGTGGCGCGGTCGAATTTCTGGTGGGCAAGGGTTTCCATGTATTCGGCAGTGTGCGTAAGCAATCCGATGCGGATGCTTTGCTTAAGGCCTTTCCTCAAAATTTCACGCCGCTGATCTTCGACGTCACAGACGAGGCTGGCGTGCGGGCCGGGTCGGACACCGTTCGCGCGGCGCTGGGCGGGCGAACGTTGAGGGGTCTTGTGAACAATGCCGGCATCGCATTGCCGGGGCCGGTGTTGCATCAGCCGCTGAAGGAATATCGCCAACAGATCGAGGTGAATTTGATCGGTGCCTTTACTGTGAGCCAAGCTTTTTCACCGTTGTTGGGTGCCGATCGGACATTGCAGGGATTGCCTGGGCGCATCGTCAATATCACGTCGCTGGGCGGCAAGATCGGGTCGCCGTTTTTGAGCGGCTATTGTTCGGCGAAGCACGGGCTTGAAGGTTTGTCGGAAAGCTTGCGGCGCGAGCTGATGCTCTATGGCATCGACGTTATCATAATCGGGCCGGGGGCGGTGAAGACGCCGATCTGGGACAAGGCCGAGGCGCTGGACACGACGGCCTATGCGCGTACCGATTATGGCCCCGCAATGGTGAAGTTGTCCGAGTTCATGGCCGGAGGGGCGCGCGACGGGTTGGATGTGGCACGTGTGGGCGAACTGATTCACCGCGCATTGACTGTGCGACGTCCGCGCGTGCGCTATGCACTGGCGCCCGATATGTTTTTCGACTGGATCGTGCCGCGTGTGTTGCCGCGGCGCTGGATCGACCGTTTCTTCGCGCAGCGGCTGGGGTTAACGCGACTGAGGCCCTGAATATTTTTATGCCACTGCGGCGGTCGGAACCGTTTGCGCTTGGGTGGCGTCTTTGCGTACGCGCCAGAAACGCAAAACGCGCTGAGCGGATTCGGGCGATACTCTATCGTAGAGCGGCGCCAGTTCGTTGGCGACTTGCAGCGAGCGCTTCGGCGTGGGGTCGAGGAAGAAAATGACCGCCGTGAACGTCGCGCGATCGAAGCGCGCCGATTTGCACATGACGGCGACGCCCTCGACGTTGCAGGTGTTGAAGATGCGGCGCACGGTTTTGAGGTCGACGTCGACAAGGCGAGCGAAGGCGTGGACGAATTCGACGTTTTTGTTGTTGCGCAAGAGCTCATGCAGTTGCGGTTCGGTGAGTTTTTTGAGGCGTATCAATTCGTTGACATAAGCCATGGCGCGCCGTTCGGAAGCTCTCGCCTGGCGCATATCTTCTGCGAAGCCTTTTTCGGCTTCTTTGAAGGCCGCGTCTATTACTTCGGGCGGCAGGCTTTCGAGTGTTTTTGTTATTTTGGCGCGCAATTCTCCCGATACGAACGTGAACATGTCTTGCAGCATATCGGGCGGCATGTCGGTGCGTGCGATCAATGGGGCCTGTAGGGCTTCATTGTTTTCGCTGCGCTCGACGACGCGCGTCATCGTCTCGCGGCTGACCTTTGCGCCCGTGTTCGAGATAAGCTTGACCACGATTTGATCGTCGCCGTTTTCGACTAGGGCGTGCGATACGGCTTCGGATACCGTGTGACGGCCGGCGATTGCTTCGAGTTTTTCTTGGGTGTGGTTGCGCGCGATGGCGATGAGGTCGTCGTCGGTTAAGACCGTACTTTTGAGAAGAACCTCTTTGGCGACGCCGAACTCATCGTTCGCAAGTTGCAGTATGAGGCTGTGAGGTGCGGAAGGTACGTTGGCGAATTGCTTGGAAAGCTGTTTGCGGACGGCGATGTCCATGTCAGCCGCAACGTGACCAAGGATGACGCCGAAATGGTCGCGTTCGGTCGCGCTGTAGGATGGCGCATTGTCCAGGAATACGTCGGTGACTTGGCGCAAGAGCTCGCGGCGCTTGTCGCTGGACGGTTCCTTGGCGAGCTCGATTAAACGTTGAAACTGGGGGGCGTTGTCCGACATTTCCAGCCGACTGCTCTGAGAGTGAGTTGATGCGAATTGGGACCTGGCGCATCATGGCAGTTGCCGCGTAAATTTTCGGTCAGCGGAAATGGCTAATTTGGCGCCGAGAGCGGTGCGTTATTTGCGCGTATTTCCACGAAAGTATCGGGATAGAAACCATTAAACTGCGTTCGCAAGGCACAGGAATAGGCGCCCAGCATCTGGAATTCGATCCAATCGCCCGCGGCGACCGTATCGGGCAGGTCGATCATGTAGTGCAAAACATCCAGCGTGTCGCAGGTTGGGCCGAAAGCCTTGAACGACGATAAACGGCCAGTCTTTTCTTCGATGCCGCCGGCGTTTGACGGCGTAAAGACTCGTAAAGGATATCGCACCGGCCAGTCCTTTAAGGCGTATTCGTTCAAGCTGCCGTAGATTCCGTCATTGATGAACAAAGTGTGGTCACGTCTTAACGAAACCTGAGTGACGACCGACAAACCGTCGGCAACGAGTGCACGGCCCGGTTCGCAATAAATCGCACAGTCTTTGGGCAGGTTGAGAGCCCTGACGCCGACTGCAATGGCCGTGAAAAACTCGCTCAGCGGCGGGACGGTGACGTTCAAATAATATCCCGGGAAGCCGCCACCGACATCGAGGGCGGCAAGTGCCACGCCGGATTGCGCCAAGACTTCGGCGCAGCGCTTTAGTGCCGTTGTGTACGAACGGGGAAATAGACACTGCGAGCC
>JAIOQG010000182.1 GCA_021413465.1 Alphaproteobacteria bacterium
CGCGCGCATGGCTTCGAGCTTTGCTTCGTTGTCGAGGCGCATCTTGTCGAGGCGATCTGTGACGGTGAGGCGCAGCGTTTCTTGGCTTTGACCGTTGGCTTCGGCAAGCGTCTTCACGTCGGCCTTCAGGCCTTCGCCGAAAGCGGCAATGGTTTTACGGACTTCTTCGCGCAGGCGGTCGGCAAATTCGGCGTGGGTGCGGGCGAATTCCTCGAGTTTCGTGTCGGCGGCCGTGCGGCCGTCGGAGATCGAAGACTGGAGGGACGAGCCGAATTTTAGAATTCCATCGCCCACTTCCTTGCGCAGCGAGCGGCCGCGCTCGTCGGATTCCTTGCGCATGGTTTGGTGTTCGTCACGAATGGCGCGGTCGGTACGCTCGGCCAGGTCGACGATGCGGTCAAGGCGCCGGTCGAGTTCCAGTCCGATGCCGCCCCTGGCGTTCAGAATACCCGACAGCCAGGTCGCAAAATGGACCAGCGCGAGGATCGAAACGAGAGCCAGGGCCAGCGAGAAGAGAACTAAGAACCAATCCATGCGAATCTCCTGCAGTTCTTGAGTGTAGCAAGGCTGAACGACCGACAATTCCAAAGTTTCTGCCGCATTGGCGCCGCAAATTGCGCTATTGTCCGCCCTTGTGAACAAGGATTGCGCACCATGAGATCGTTTTACGTCGCCATCGCGCTCGCCGGCAGTTGCTTGGCGGCATTCAACTTTTCCCCATCAGATGCGACCGCCGCGAGCGGGGCCTCCCGTTGCGACAGGCAGCCTGTCATGCAGATCGATTCGGCGCGGATCAGCGTGGAGCCGGCGGGCTTCACCATCGACGCATTCGGCGTGGCGGAGAGTGCGGGCTGGTCCAATCCGACGCTCGTCGTGTCGGGCGCGCCTGTGGACGGCGTTGCAACCGTGCACTTCGTCGCGTGCCGGCCGGAAGTGTCGGCGCAGGTGTTGACACCGATCCAGGTGCGTCAAACGCTCGCTCTCGATCGGACGAAGACGCGCCAGATCATTATTCACACGAAGACGAATTCGATGACGGTCGAAATTACGCAGCCGAACTGACGTGAACGGGCCGGTCGTATCGTCGGCTGCAGTCGTATCGGCGGCGGCGCTGTGCGATGCGTTCAACGCGAGTTTCGCCGACTATCTGCTGCCGTTTCCCACCATGGATTTGGCGGGCTGGCAGGTGTTCGTCAGGCGACAGGGTTGCGATCTGGCTTGGAGTTTCGCCGCTTCTCGCGGCGAGGTGGTGACGGCGTTCGCGCTTGTCACGCCGCGCCCTTGGCAGCGCTCGCGCATTGCGGTGATGGGCGCACGGCCGGACGAGCGCGGCAGCGGTGTTGCCGCGCGTTTGCTCGACGATGCGATTGCGGCGGCTGCCGCGCGCGGCGACCGCTGGATCGAGCTTGAGGCGTTTGCGCAGAACGAGCGCGCGGTGAAGCTGTACCTATCGCGCGGATTTGTGCCAATCGATTCGCTGTACGCGTACGTCGCGGAGCCACCCCTTGGGACGGCGGCCGATGGCGACGTGGTCGAGATTGCGCGCGAGGACGCGGCGCAGTGGGCGTGCGACTTCGATCGCGACGATCCCGGTCTGTTGCCGTGGCAGGTCGGCGGTGAAGCGATGTTGCGCATCCCGGGCAACGCGCAGGCGTGGCGCTTGGGCGATGCACAAATGGTTTTTCAAGATAGCGATGCCGCCGTCGCGGTGACGAGCCTGCTCGACCGCGGCACGGCTGGCGATGCTCAGGCCTTGTTGGCGGCGCTTCGGCATCGCTACTCACAGCGTGTTCTGCGAGCGCCGCAATTGCATCGCAAGCTTGGGCCTGCGCGCGCCTTCGAAGACGCGGGGTGGTCGCGTCAACCGCTGCATCAGTTGTTTCTGCGCCGGCAGCTCAGCGGCTAGATTCTATGCCGCTTGCTTCGAGCGGGCGCGGATCAGCTTCAACACTTGGGACGCGGCCGTCGGGATGTTCGTGCCGGGGCCGAAGATGGCGGCGGCGCCGGCTTTTTTCAGCATGTCGTAGTCTTGCGCCGGGATCACGCCGCCAACCACGATGAGAATGTCGTCGGCGCCTTGCTTCTTCAGTTCCGTCGCGAGTTCGGGAACGAGAGTCTTGTGGCCCGCCGCCTGGCTTGAGATGCCGATGACGTGGACGTCGCTGTCGATCGCGTCCTTTGCCACTTCGGCCGGGGTTTGGAACAACGGGCCGACGTCGACGTCGAAGCCCAAATCGGCGAATGCGGTCGCGATCACCTTGGCGCCGCGGTCGTGGCCGTCTTGGCCCATCTTGGCCACGAGCATGCGCGGGCGGCGGCCTTC
>JAIOQG010000183.1 GCA_021413465.1 Alphaproteobacteria bacterium
TGCCCTCGGTCTCGTGACCACGGCCACCGTGCTGGTGTTCCTGGCGCTTGGCGATCGCATGACCTATTTCTATTCGCCGGCCGAGGCCAAGGCGCGCAACGTGCCGATCGGACAGGCCTTCAACCTCGGCGGCCTGGTCCTGAAGGGCAGCATCGAACGGCCGGGCGGGCTCGAGGTCCGCTTCAAAGTCACCGACGGTCAAGAAAGCGTGACCGTCACCTATTCGCAGGATCTGCCGGATCTGTTTCGCGAGGGCCAAGGCGTAGTCGTCTCGGGCGCTTTCCGCGAAGATGGGCTGTTTTTGGCCTCAACCGTGCTCGCCAAACACGACGAAAACTACATGCCGCCGGAGGTTGCACGCGCCCTAAAGGCCCGCGGCGTCTGGAAGGAAGGCGAGGCGCCGCCTTGAATCCGGTGTTTAACGGCCACTTTGCTCGGCGAACCGAAAACGCATTGTGACGTTGAGTTAATCTGCCGGACAGTTTTTCGTCATGATTGTTGTCCTATATAGTGAGTGCTGAAAACGCCCTGCATGGGTTCGGCGTTTTGCTCAAGTTTCCCCAAGGAGAAGTCGATGTCTGCCGACTCGTCGTTGCCCGAAGCCCCCGCCATCGCCAAGAAGCCGCGCTCCGGTGTCCTGATGGCAAGCGCCGCGGCGCTGGCGCTCGCGGTCACCGCTGGCACAGTGTTTGGATTTGTCTGGAGCGGCGGTGGACCTGCCGCGGTCGCCGAAGCGACCCTTGAACCGACCAAAGTCTCGTCCGGCACAGTGACGGCGGCAGCGTCCGCCAGCGGCGTCTTTCTCCCCAACCTCGCCGACATCGTCGAGCGCGTCTCGCCCGCCGTCGTCAGCCTGAAGGCGAAAGTCACGGAACCGGTAGCCGACGGCGAAGACGAAGAGTTGGAAAACGTTCCGCCCAACCTGCGTGACCTCTTCGAAAAATTCCGCAAGCAAGCCCCAGGCAAGCCCAAGCCGCAGCGCGGCGAAGTTCAGGGTTCGGGCTTTGTCATCGAATCGAGCGGCTACGTCGTGACGAACAATCACGTCGTCGCGAACGCCACCGAAATCGAAGTCACCTTTTCCGACACCAAAAAATACAAAGCCAAGCTCATCGGCCGCGACGAACTGACCGACGTCGCGCTGCTTAAGATCGAAGGCAGTAAGTCGTTTCCGACCGTCAAGTTTGCCG
This sequence comes from Alphaproteobacteria bacterium, assembly GCA_021413465.1. Lineage (GTDB taxonomy): Bacteria > Pseudomonadota > Alphaproteobacteria > Micropepsales > Micropepsaceae > SZUA-430. The sequence continues at coordinate 1,191 of JAIOQG010000183.1, forward strand.
ACGACAGCCACATTCGCGTCGGCGATTGGATCTTGGCCGTCGGCAATCCGTTCGGTCTCGGCGGAACCGTTACGGCCGGCATCGTCTCCGCACGCGGTCGCGATGAAGTCGGCGGCACGCAGTACACGGACTATCTCCAGCTCGACGCCGCTATCAATCGCGGCAACTCGGGCGGCCCGACCTTCGACATGAACGGCAACGTCATCGGCATGAACACCGCCATCTTCTCGCCCTCGGGCGGCAGTGTCGGCATCGGCTTTGCGATCCCCTCATCCACCATTCAACGCGTCGTCGCCGATTTGAAGCGCTCCGGCGCCGTGACGCGCGGCTGGCTCGGCGTTCAGATCCAAAGCTTAAGCGAAGATTCCGCCGATGCCCTTGGCCTGCGCGACACCAACGGTGCACTCGTCGGCGAAGTCATCGACGGCAGCCCGGCCGAAAAGGCCGGCATCAAGCAAGGCGACGTCGTTCTGAAAATGAACGGCACGCCGATCAAGGACAATCGCGACCTGTCGCGCAAAGTGGCAGCCTTGCAGGTCGGCCAAACCGCGGCGTTCACGGTCTGGCGAGACAACAAGGAAACCTCGTTTAACGTCACGATTGCAAAACGTCCCGGCGAAGACCGCGTGGCCGGGAACATTGCGCCTAAGGGCGGCAAAGATTCGGCCAAAGCCGAATCCGCCGACGTTGCGGACTTGGGTCTTGGACTGGCGACGATCACACCCGCCGTTCGCAGCGAATACGAACTCTCGCCCAAGGACACCGGCCTGTTGATCACCGAAGTCGATCCCGAAAGCGATGCGGCCGAGCGTGGCTTGCGCCCCGGCGACCGCATCATCGCCATCGGCGGCGACGAAGTGAAATCGGTCGAAGAAATCAAGGCGGCGATTTCGTCGGCGAAGTCGCAAAAGCGCGGCTCGATCCTGCTCTTCATCGAAACCCAGCGTGGCCAGAAGGCGTACATTCCGCTCAAGTTCAACAAAGGCTAACGCGAGACCGCTCGCGGGAGACGCGACAATGGAACCAAGCTTGAGGGCGGCGCCGGCCGCCCTTTCGTCCCTCATCCCCCCTGAGGCAACGAAACAGATGAGAATTCTTGTTGTTGAAGACGACCGCGAAGCGGCGGCATATCTGACGCGCGGCCTGAAAGAAAGCGGTCACATCGTCGATCACGCGCCCGACGGCCAAGACGGCTTGCACCTGGCGATGGGCGGCAATTACGACGTCGCCGTTGTCGATCGCATGATGCCGCGCCTCGACGGCCTGTCGATGGTCCGCCGCATGCGCGAAGAGGGCAACCGCACGCCGGTCTTGTTCTTAAGCGCGCTCGGCGAAGTCGACGACCGCGTCAAAGGCCTGCGCGCCGGCGGCGACGATTACCTCGCCAAACCCTATGCCTTTGCGGAATTGCTGGCGCGCATCGACGCGCTCATCCGCCGCAACGGCAGCGAAACGGTGCAGACGAAATTGGCCGTCGGCGATCTCGAGCTCGATCTCCTGTCGCGCACGGCGACGCGCTCGGCGCAAAAGATCGATCTGCAGCCGCGCGAGTTTCTTCTGCTTGAGTATCTGATGAAGCACGCGGGCCAAGTGGTCACGCGCACGATGCTGCTCGAAAACGTTTGGGAATATCACTTCGATCCGCAAACCAACGTGATCGACGTGCACATCTCGCGCCTGCGCGCGAAGATCGACAAAGGGTTCACCGACCCCTTGCTGCACACGATCAGAGGTGCTGGATACAGTCTCCGTGCGATTGCTTGATGTCTTTCGCACGGCGACGTTCCGGCTGGCGTTCGCCTATCTTTGCCTCTTTGCCGTTTCGGTGCTGGTCCTCTTAGGTTTCATCTATTGGAGCATCGCCGGCAAAATGGCGACGCAATCGGATGAAACCATCAACGCCGAAGTGCAAGGCCTCGCGGAGCAATACAAGCGCCGCCTTCTTCCCGGTCTCCGCGCAATCATCATCGAACGTTCGTCGCGCCTCGGCCAACGCACGCTTTACTTGCTGACCTCGTTCGACGGCACGCCGCTTGCCGGCAACCTGTCGCAATGGCCGCCCGACGCGAAAGCCACGGCGCAGAACTGGATCAACTTCACCTACATCCGCGGCCCCGAAGACGACAGGGAAACGCGGCCCGGCCGCGCCGTGCAGGTGGTGCTTCAGGGCGGCTTCAAACTTCTCGTTGGTCGCGATGTGTCGGAAGTGAACGCGGTCGAAACCACGATCCGTTCGACACTGCTATGGGCGCTTGCGATCACCGGCTTCTTCGGCGTGGCCGGCGGCGTCTGGATCAGCCGCAACGTGATCAGGCGTCTTGAAGTCATCAACCGTACCAGCCGCGAAATCATGTCGGGCGATCTCACGCGCCGTATTCCGGTACAGGGCAACCGCGACGAACTGGACGATCTGGCGAAAAACCTCAACGAAATGTTGGAACAGATCGAGCGCCTCATGATGGGCATGCGCGAAGTGGCCGACAACATCGCCCACGACCTGCGCACGCCGCTCAACCGCCTGCGCAACAAGCTCGAAGGCGCGATGATCGGCAACACGTCGCGCGAAGAAACCGTGCAGGCGCTGGAAAGCGCGATCGGAGAGGCCGACGGCCTTATCTCGACGTTCAATTCGTTGCTCTTGATTGCCGAAGCCGAAACCGGTGCCCATCGCGACACGCTCGAACTCGTGGACTTGAACGAAATCGTGCGCGACATCGCCGACCTCTACACGCCCGCGGCCGAAGACCGTGGCATTTCGTTCAAGTTGCTCGCCGCCTCGCGCGTTATGGTCCGCGGCAACCGCAGCCTTCTCGCGCGCGCCGCCGCCAACCTTGTCGAGAACGCGCTCAAATACACGCCCGAAGGCGGCGCCGTGACGGTCTCGACCTTTATCGCGCGCGACGATGACCGTCCGGCTTTCTCGGTGCGCGACACGGGACCCGGCATCCCCGAAGACGACCGCGAACGCGTGCTCGATCGCTTTGTGCGCCTCGAACGCTCGCGCAACACGCCGGGCTCGGGCCTGGGTCTAAGTCTTGTCGCCGCCGTCGCCCGCATGCACGACGCCACGATCGCGCTCGAGGATGCAAAGCCCGGCCTGCTCGCCACCCTGTCTTTCCCGCGCGTCGAAACCGTGCTGGCGCCCTCTATCGCGGCGCAAGCACGGCGCGTTCTTCCCGCACCCACCAAAGCCCAACGAGCCCGAGAACCAGAAACACAAGGATGACGGAAAATCCGGCGCGCTGGCTTTGCGTTGCCGCCGTCACCACCGCCACCAAGAACGGCGCCGCAAACGCAGTCGCCTTTCCGGTGAGTGTGTAGAGCCCATAGATTTCCGAAATCATCTCGTGCGGCGCGATGCGCGCCACCATCGTCCGGCTTGAAGCCAAGATCGGTCCGACAAAAACCCCGCCCAACATCGAGAACGCCAAGCTCAGCTGCTCCGGAAACGCGCTGAACCCGAACACGCTCATCATCGGTCCCAGCACCGGCAACTGCTGCGCGCGCAATTCATCGGTCACCGGAAAGAAGAACAAATATTCGTCAGGCGTTGTGCTGACGGAGCCGAGCACCGCCAGCGTGAACGCCGTCAGCCCGATCTGAACCGTGCGCTTCGACCCGATCTTGTCGTCGACCCAGCCGCCGATGAACGAGGTGAACACCGGCACGGTCAATACGATCAGCGCGAAGATGCCGATCTTCGCGGTGCCCCACCCGAAAATGCCGCTGAGATAACCGGCCAGAAACGCAAACACCGCGCTCATGCCGTCGGCATAGACGGCACGCACGATCAGATAAGCGGCGATATTGCGAAAATGACTCGCTTCGCTGACGGTGCGGGCCAATTGGCCAAGCCCCTGACGCAAGGCGCCGAACAGCGAGAGCCCCGAATGCGGCCGGTCGTGCGTGAACAACACCAAGGGAATCGAAAACACGATCAACCAGATCGCCGCCAACGGACCCGACATCCGCTCGTGCACAAACGCGCCGTCGAACAGCGTAAGCACGCCCAGCGCCGGCAGGCTCAGCCACACGATGAACAGAAGGACGCTGCCGATATAGTCGAAGCTATAGGCAAGTCCGCTCATGAAGCCGACGCGTCCCTCGCCCGCGACACTCGTCAACATCGCATTGTGATAAACGGCGGCGATCTCCATCGTCACGGCGGCAATCACGATGGCGTAAATGCCGAGCCACATATGACCCGGCGTCACGAACCAAAGCGTCAGCATCGCCGGCAAAGCCATGGCCGAGAATAAAATGAGCCCCGGCTTGCGCGGCCCATAGGCATCCGCGATCGCGCCGAGGAATGGCGACAACAGCGCAATCAACACGCCCGCCGCCGCCTGCGTATAGCCCCAGATCACTTGCCCCTGGACGCTGTCGCCCACGACGCTCTTCTGAAAATACGCCGAGAACACGAAAATATTGATGATGACGAAATAGGGGCTGCCCGCGAGCTGATACAGCACCCATCCCATCTGACCCAGAAAGCGGCTGCGCGGCGTAACGGCCGTAACATTCGTCGGTTCGCTCATACGATACTCGTTTCGCCGCTTTCCGCTTCGCACATATTCTCAAGCGCGCCCACATGCTCGATCTCGACGCGCACCCTGTCCCCGGGCTTCAGTCGCACCGGCGGATCGCGCCAATTGCCGACGCCGGCGGGTGTGCCGGTGAAAATCACATCGCCCGGCTCCAACGTGAACGCCGCCGTCAGATGTTCGATCTGCGCCGGAACATCGAAGATCATTTCCGCCGTCGACGCATCCTGCATTACGTGCCCGTTCAGCAAACAGCGCACGCGCAGCGCCTTTATGTCCGCCACCTCGTCCGGCGTCACGATCCAAGGTCCGGTCGGCCCATGCGTGTCGAAACCTTTGCCCATCATCATCGTGGGCGAGCGCTGCTGCCAATCGCGCACGCTGACGTCGTTGCCGCACATGTAGCCGGCGATCACCTCGAAGGCGCGCGCCCGCGGCACGTGCCGGCAGCGCCGCCCGATCACGACGCAAAGCTCGGCCTCGTAGTCGACCTTGTCGGAAACTTTCGGAATTTGAATTGCGTCGTTCGGACCCACGATGCAGGTCGCTTGCTTGGCGAACCACACCTGATGCTCCGGCGCCGCGCGCCCCGTCTCGCGAATGTGATCGCCGTAGTTCATGCCGATGGCGAGCACCTTGCCCGGCCGCGGCACCGG
>JAIOQG010000184.1 GCA_021413465.1 Alphaproteobacteria bacterium
CGCGCCCTCGATCTGATGGTCAAACGCGGCGTCTCGCGCGAAGCCTTCGGCAAGCAGCTCATCCATCTCGGCAAAAATCTTGAAACCGTCTCGCGCGCCCGCATCGAAATCGAAGCGATGCGTCTGATGGTGCTCAAAGCCGCGCGCGCGATGGACGTACTCGGCAACCGCGAAGCCCGCGTCTGGGTCTCCATGGTCAAGGCGATGGTGCCAGAACGCGTCTGCCAAATCATCGACCAAGCGATGCAAATTCACGGCGCCACCGGCGTCTCGCAATGGAGCCCCCTAGCCGAAATGTACGCCCACCAACGCCACCTCCGCTTCGCCGACGGCCCGGACGAGGTGCATCACATGGTGGTGGGCAGGGCGGAACTGGCGCGGCATTGAAGGCAGGAAAACACTGTCGGGGTGCGCGGTGCGTGCGAGCCCGACAGCAGTGCACTGAGGACCTACCACCTGCGACCAAATCGCTGTTCGTTGAAAGTACCGAAACGGAGAAACCAAAAATGCTCATACGAACTGTTGCGCTCCTCTTGGTGTGTTTGGCGAGCACCGCTTGCGCCACGCAGATTCCTCGATACGAAGGCCCGGACGCCGGTTACGCAGTCGCATCGATCGCGGCAAAGAAGGGAACGGAGTATTCGAGCTATCGCCTGATGCTCCGCACGCGTGCCGGACAGCAAACCCAAGACTTTGTGTGGCTGCAAAACAATATGTTCTCGTCCGACAAGCCTGACTTCACAACCGCGTCCGAAAGCGGCGAGGTGAACACAATCAAGCTCGCACCCGGCGAGTACGAACTCTATTGGTTGTCCGTCTATCAAAACGGCTATCCCGTGGAGACAACGTACGAGCCGCGCGAACCGTTTTCGATACCCTTCACCGTCCGCCCGCAGCAAGCGACCTATCTTGGCGAATATCTTGCGATCGCAACCTATGGCGAAAACGTCTTTGGCATGACCGTCAAAGGCGGCCCCATTTTCATCGTCAGCAATCAACAGGCACGTGACATCGCCATCGCCAGAACGGAAGAGCCGGGTGTGACCGCTGTTCAAGCCGCGGTTCCTGGCGCCGATAAGCTACGCCCGCCGCTATTTGCCGCCGCACCCTCGACGCTCGGCTCGCCGCCCTAGCTCCCAACCCACAACTTTGCGCACTGGCAATGACACTCACCGCACGCAACGGCTTCCGGTCCTCAAACCAAACTCGAAGCCGTCTTGCGCGTCATCGCCCTGTCGCAGGCCGCGCCAGCTCCAGCGCTTTCTCCAACACCTCGTCGCGTCCGGCGCGCAAGCCCGCCAGTGTCGGGGACACGGGCACGTCGGGTTGAATGCCGACGCGTTGCAACTGCGCGCCATTGGCATGCCTCACGTCGTGGCCCGTAAAGAAGACGCCCAAGCCGCCCGGCAACGCAACCTGCGTCACGTCGCCGTCCGTGCCGTTGGTGGGCGAACCGACGAACGTAAGGTCGGCGGCGGCGGCCTTGAAGAATAGTGCCGTGTGCTCGGCCTGGCTGATGGCGCGCTCGTCGATCAGAACAAATATCCGCCCTTCGTAACGCCCTTTCTTTGCTGCAGGAACGGTCTGTTCGAAACTTTGCCATGCCGATTGGTCGGCCCCGTATCTCGGCGGGCCCTGAAAGAGTGGGCGCCGAAAGCGCGCAAAAAAGATCGGCGCGTCGCTGCGCGCAAACCGCGGTCCCAACACCCACGCCGTGCCTTGCGGATAGCCGCGCAGGTCGACCACCAGCGATTTGCAGTTGATCAAATCGTCGAGGGCCCGATCCCCATCCTCGAAGCGAAGCTGCTCGAGATTGATGTAGCCGACATCGCTTTCGAGCTTGCGCCAAGCCGGCCCCGGCGGCGCCGGGGGCCGCGCATCGGTTCGCGCGACACGCACGGTTCGAATGCCCCCGCCTGCACCGCGCACTTGCAATTCGGCGACGCCACCGCGCGGACCGGAAAGCAAGCGGCGCGCGAGCCTGGCGCGCAGCGCCTGAGGCGTCGAAGCCGACAGCAGCGGCGCCAACCGCCGCTCAAGATCGGCGATCGGCGCCCCGTCGACCGCGACGATTTCATCGCCCACGCCAAGCCGATCGGCAAGCGTGACGTCGTAGAGCGCGACGACGGCCAGACGTCCCTCGATAAATCGCGCCAAGATCGCGGGGTTGCTGGGGGCGATGCCGTCAAGCGTCGCCGTCAGCCCGCTGACGCTCGTGTGCGAATCCTGCATGCGCACGCCGAGCCGAAGGATCGCCATCTCGTACGCTTGCCTCGTATCGGCGGCCATGAAGATCGGGATGAACTCGCGCAACGTGTCGTCCCACGGGCGCTCCATCAAATTCTTGTAGGGATAGAAATACTTGATCGTGCCCCAATATCGAAACAGCGCCAGCAACCGCTGCTCCAACGGCGGCACGCCTTCGCTTACGTATTGATGCCCTGGCGCGCGCCGCCGAAGCGCCCCAACGCCGTCCGCCGCGGCCGAAGGACCTTCGCTCAGCTGCGCGATGGCGGTTTCAAGCGCCTTGTCCGCCGGCGGCGCGGCGTCGGCGCGAAAGCCCACCGTGCCGTTCGGATAGACATAGACACCCTCGCTAATGCCCAGATTGAGACGGCCGGCATGCGCGAAGGTAATCCCGACGCCGAACCGACCGCTCGCGACGACACGCGCGCCGCCCGCCGCTTGTAACGCGCCGATCGTTGCGATCTCGAATGGGGCGATGTCGCCGTCGACCAAGAACACGAGTGGCGTGGTAGCCGGCGGCTGCGCCGAAGGCTTGAGTTGCCCCAGATCGACAAAGCTTAAACCGCTGGTATAGCCGGCGGTGGAAGTGCCCGTCGCCGGCGGGAAACCACTATATTCGCGAACGAGCGAAAAACCGCCCGGCAGAGCCCTTGCAGTGCGCGACGCGCCGATGGCACCCATCACCTCATGAAGCACCGCGTAGTCGCCGCGAAAAGCGCGGCAATCGACGACGGTGGGATGAGCGGCGATCTGCCCCGCGAGGTCGGCGCCCGTCGCGCCCTTGCCCGTGACGGCACGCACGAGACCATTGCAGTTCGCGATCCAAGTGCCGCGCTCGTTGCGTATGGCCGGTGAAACGCCATCCTCCGGCTCATTCGGCCGGTCGTCCGGAATTGCTTCCGCGATGGGATCGCCGCTTCGACGCAACATCGCATTCAGCGCTACGAGATAGCTCGCTTCGTCGCGCGCGCCCCGCACCTGCCCGATGGCGTCGTACAGCGCCTGGTCCCAGTCGGCGTCGCTCGTTGCCAAATAGGGATCGAAAAGATCGACATAGACCCAAATGCGACCAAGTTCCTCCAGCCGCTCGACCTCGCGTGCCGATCGCGCATCGACTGCGGCAGAAAACGTCAAGAGCGCGGCGAGGCAAACCGCACGTACCGCAAGCCTGCCGCATCTTTCGAGGTGCCGCACCATAGCCGTCTCCCCCAACGGGCGTATTCCACCGCGCAATCTAAGCCGATGGCGCCATCGAACACACGTGCCAGTTCCCGGCTATTCGAGCGGTCCACATGGGAGAGCTTGCGGCCAAGAATAACGTTCTGCCGCAAGTGCAAGTTAACTCGGCCTATGTCCGCCGAGATAAAGAGTGATCGATCACCGCGGCGCCATCCGGATCGCGCCGTCGAGGCGTAGGCATTGGCCGTTGAAATAGGTGTTGCGCGTCAACTCCAAAACCAAACTGCCGAACTCTTCCGGCTTACCCAGACGCTTCGGAAACGGCACCGACGCCGCAAGACTATCCAAAACCTTCTGCGTCGCGCCCAGCATCAGCGGCGTCGCGAAAATGCCCGGCATGATCGAATTGACCCGAATGCCGAGGTCCATCAAATCGCGCGCCATCGGCAGCACGAGCCCATTCACGCCGGCCTTCGCCGAACCATAGATCACCTGCCCGATCTGCGCATCCTGCGCCGCGACCGAGGCCGTCAGCGTGATGACGCCGCGCTCGCCGTCTTCAAGCTCCGGCGTCCCCGCCATGCCGAGCGCCGACAGCGACGCCATGCGATAACTCGCCACCAGAATGCCGCCGACGCCGTAGGCATAATCCTCCGTGGACGTCCTTTTATACCCGTGCGTCTCCTTGTCGAACGACAGCGTCTTGCCGCGCCGCGCCGTCATCGCGCAATGAACGAGCACGCGCTCCTGGCCGTGGGTGGCGCGCGCTTTCTCGAAGCCTGCGATCGCACTCTCCTCGCTCGTGATATCGACTTTGCAAAACACGCCGCCGATCTCTTTCGCGACCGCCTCGCCGCCCGCCTCGTTGACGTCGAATATCGCGACCCGCGCTCCCGCCGCCGCCAGCGCCTGCGCGCTCGCCTTGCCCAGGCCCGAGGCGCCGCCCGTCACGACGGCGGCTGTGGTTTTATCGATCTTCATGATGGTTCCTCGCAATGGTGTCGGGCACCATAGTCGAGGCAATCCCGCCCAAACGCAACAGCCCGACAATCAGTCCGGCGGCGCCGCACTCGCCGCATCAAGCGCCGCAATCTGTGCCGCCGAAAGCGTCAGCGTCAGCGCCCCCAGCAACTCCTCAAGTTGCGCCACGCTTGTTGCCGAGGCGATGGGGGCTGCAATCGATTTGCGCGTCATCAGCCACGCCAGCGCCACCTGCGCCAAGGTCGCGCGCGTTGCCGCCGCAACCTCGTCCATTGCGCCCAAAATCTTCAAGCCGCGCGCGTTCAAATAGTTGCCCATCCGCATGCCGCGAATGCTCTTCGTGAAATCCGCCTCGCTGCGGTACTTGCCGGTCAAAAAGCCCGAGGCCAGTCCGTAAAACGGGATCACGCCGACCCCTTCCTTCGCGCACAAATCCTGCAACGCGCCTTCGAACCCCGCGCGGTCGGACAGATTGTAAAGCGGCTGCAGCGTTTCATAGCGCGGCAACGCATGCTTCGCGCTGACGTCGAGCGCCGCCCGCAAGCGCTCGGCCGTATAATTCGACGCCCCGATCGCCCGCACCTTACCGGCCTTGATCAAATCGCCAAACGCCCCCAGCGTTTCTTCAAGCGGCGTCTCCTCGTCGTCGCGATGCGCCTGATAAAGATCGATCACGTCGATATTGAGCCGCCGCAAACTATCGTCGCACGCCGCAGCGATATTCGCTTTCTTCAAACCCTGCCGCGCGGCCAACATGCCGACCTTCGTCGCGATCAAAACCTTGGCCCGCACCGCGGCCCCGCGCGCCTTCAACCATGCGCCGATCACGGTTTCCGATTCGCCGCCTTTGTGTCCCGGCATCCAAGCGGAATAAACATCCGCCGTATCGATCAATGAAACCCCGGCCTCGACACAACGGTCCAAAAGCCGGAACGAAGTCTCTTGATCCGCCGTCCACCCAAAAACGTTGCCACCCAACGAAAAAGCCGCCGTCTCAAGCCCCGATCTGCCAAGTTGACGTTTGTGCATAGCGATCATCCTCCCTGCGCCGGTCCGCAACCTAGCCGGGCGAAGGTGAAAACGGAAACGCCGGCCGGCACCTGCCTCCACTTCACGCCCTCGCCGCGCGGGTGTAGTGCTGGGTCCCCGCGCCCGGACGATGGAGACACCCATGAGCGAACCAATCCTCGAACCCGAGCTGCCGATCGTCGACCCGCACCATCATCTGTGGGACCGGCCGACCGCGATCCTGAAAAACCTGCCGCCGTCCGATCACGGCTTTATGGATATCATCCGCGACATTCCGCGTTACCTGTTGGACGAGCTGCTCGCCGACTTAACCTGCGGCCACAACATCCGCGCGACGGTCTATATGGAGTGCGGCGCGATGTACCGCGCCGACGACCCCGACGCGCTCAAATGCGTCGGCGAAACGGAGTTCGTCAACGGCGTTGCGGCTATGACGGCGAGCGGCATCTACGGCAACGTGCGCGCCTGCGCGGGCATCGTAGGCCACGTCGATTTGCGCCTTGGCGATACGGCGGAGGACGTGTTGCGTTCGCACATCGCCGCCGGCCACGGCCGCTTCCGCGGCATCCGCCACTCCGCCTCCTATGACGAGGACCCCGACGTGCTCGGGCCACTCGCGGGTCGCGTCCCGGCGGGCCTCTATCGCGACGCCAAATTCCGCGAAGGGTTCAAACACCTTGCGAAGCTCGGCCTCTCATTCGACGCCTGGCTACTGGAACCGCAATTGCCGGACTTGATCGACCTCGCGCGCGCCTTTCCCGACACGACGATCGTGCTCGACCATGTCGGCACGCCGCTTGGGCTCGGGCGTTACAAGGGCAAGCGCGAGCAACGCTTCGCGATCTGGCAAACCAACATCAAGACGCTGGCGAAATGTCCAAACGTCAACGTCAAAGTCGGCGGCCTACCGATGCCGTTCGGCGGCTGGCGCGCCCGCATGGCCGGACCCGACGACACGTCGCAAACCCTGGCCGCCCAATGGAAACCCTACGTCGAAGCCTGCATCGAAGCCTTCGGCGTCAAGCGAGCCATGTTCGAAAGCAACTTCCCCGTGGACCGCTTCGGCGCGACCTACACCGCGCTATGGAACGCATTCAAGCGCCTGGCGAAGAATTATGCGCCGGACGAAAAGACGGCCCTGTTCAGCGGCACGGCCAAGCGGGTTTACAGGTTGCACGTCGAATAGAGGGCGACATGCGCTAACGCATGTGGTTGCCGCGACGAGTGCTTGAGCGAGAGGGAATGGGTATCGTGTCACCCGGCAATCCCCGCGCTGAAAGACTTTGAACCACCAAGCGCACCAAGACCACCAAGGAGAAAGAAACGTAGAAAGGCGCGAAGCGCTAAAAAAAAGCGTTCGGCTTCAAATCGCCACGCCGACAATATGACCTGAGCGTCTTGGTGTTCTTGGTGCGCTTGGTGGTTCAAAATTCTACTTCTTCTCGGATCCGCCCTGCCGCGCGATCAACCTGCGCCATGTCGCGACGTCGCCGAAGTCGACACGCTCGGCCACCCGCATGCGCAAAGGCCGGATCACCAGCAGATAGTACAGCACCCCCGTCGCCGCGCCGCCCAAATGCGCGCCGTGGCCGATGGGCAGGCCGCCGCCTTCGGCTTGCCAGATCAAGCCCGCTATGTCCAAGCCGACAAACGCCAGCGCACCGACAAGCGCCGGCGTCGGAATCTAACCGAACACACGACGGCGCGCCGGCGGGTACATGAAAGAGAACAGCAAGATCACGCCCGAGATCGCGCCCGACGCGCCGAGCGCCGGAAGCTCCGGCTGCCCCAAAACGAACGCCGACACGCCGGCATGACTGACCGACGCCACGATCGCGGCCAGCAAATAGAAAACGAGAAA
>JAIOQG010000310.1 GCA_021413465.1 Alphaproteobacteria bacterium
GCAGACCCAGCCCGCCTTGCGTCAGAAACGCCACGTAGCTCGTCTCACCGTTATTGCCTTCTGTCACCGCAAGGCCGAGCACGTGCGACGAGTCGTAGACGCCCCAATTCAACGGATCGACATCCGCGCGCAACCCGCTGCCGAGCAGCCGCGTCAGTGCAGCTTTGTCTTGAACGCGATCGATGCTTTCGAACAGCGGCTTCAGCGGCGCGATGCCTTTCGCCTCGATGGCGGCTTCGTTCAGATAGGCGGCGCGAAAATCGGCAACCTTGCGCGCGATGGTTCCCGCCGGGGCGGCGCCGGCATCGTCCAACAGCTTCGCGACGCGCACGCGGGTCAACGCGTCGATCTCGGTGCGCACAGTCACGCGCTCCTTGCCGACCGGAATTTCCGTCGCCTTCAGCCAAGCGCCGTTGGCATAGGCAAAGAAGTCGTCGCCCGGCTTGATGCTGGCATCCACGCCGCTTTCATCGACCGGCTGCGCGAGTGCCGTGAAAACGAGCCCCCACGCCAGCACCGTGCTCACGCACATCGCCTGCATGACGGCTCTAAATCGCAACATGGGCGTGACCTCTGAACGTCGGGATGACGCGGCCACGCTAGGCGCTCGGCGCGCCCCTGTCGCGCCGGGCATCGACACGTTTCGATCATTTTCGGACATTTACCCATACTGTTAGCGGCTCATTTCGTGTATGCATGGCGCAAGAGGCAATGTCCGAAAATGATCGCACGCAATCAACTGATCGAGTTACTGTTCGTCATCGCGCCACAATCGTTGCTGCTCGACATTGCGGGCTCGGCGGAGGCGTTTCGTCTCGCCAACCTGCATCGCGAACGGCGCGGCTTGCCGCCGCGCTTTCGTCTGCGCTTTTGCGGTCCCACAGCGATAGCGCCAACCTCCGTCGGGCTGGCGTTGACCGGCCTCGAACCTTTACCGGAAAAGCTGACGAGGCCGACTTGGGTAGTGTTGGTCGGGCAACCGAGTGCGCATGCCAACATCGTGACGCCTGAAATCGCTGCGACCGCGCAATGGTTGAACCAAACGTTGCACAACGCGTTGCTCGCCGAAGACCCGCCGCACCGTTTGGTCACGATCTGCTCCGGTGCATTGCTTGCCGCGCGCGCCGGCTTGCTCGCGGCGCGCCGCTGCACCACGCACCACGAACTGCTGAGCATGCTGCGAACGCTGGCGCCCAAAGCCCAGGTGGTCGACAACCGCGTCTTCGTCGTCGATGGACCGATCGCCTCCAGCGCCGGCATCACCGCCGGCATCGATCTCGCACTGCATTTGATCGCGGAGGAATGCGGCGAAGCCTTGGCGGCCAGCGTCGCCGAAGACATGGTGGTCTACATGCGCCGCTCGTCGCGCGATCCCGAACTGTCCCCGTTTCTCGTCCACCGCCGCCATCTGCATGCCGCCGTTCACCGGGTGCAAGACGCCATTCTCGACAAGCCCGAACACGATTGGAACATGGCGGAACTCGCCGCCATCGGCATCGCCACCGAGCGCCACTTGCTGCGCCTCTTCATGGATCACGCCGGCCTATCGCCGCTGCGCTATCTGCAAACCGTCCGGCTCGAGCGCGCAAGGCAGTCCCTCGAACGCGGCGTCAGCGTCACCCACGCCGCCGAGGTCGCAGGCTTCCGCTCCGCCCTGCAGCTACGCCGCGCCTGGACCCGCCAATGGGGCGGCTCCCCGCGCGACGCGGCGAGCGCGGCCGACGCGGGGCACGAACTTGAACCGTATGCCGCGCGCAAGCCCTCCGAGCGGCCGTTCGCAACAGGCTAAGGATTCCAACGCAACGCCCGAACGTGCGACCGAAGCCACCGCCGCGCCCCCCGCAAGGCATCGCCAACAGCAAGCGTCAAACGCCCTCGATTTGCACCCGCACCCTCCCCCATGCTTCAACCGGGGCAACCCGCCATTGGAAGCTTCATGTCGACCCGCCCTGTCAAACCGCGTCACGCCGCGTCGCTTGTGCTCACCCGCAAGCGCGACAACGTCACCCAAATTCTCATGGGCCGCCGTCCAGCCAAAGCCGTGTTCCCCGAAGCCTATGTCTTCCCCGGCGGCCGCGTGGACCCCGGCGATACGCACATAACGCCAAGCACACCGATGACGGCGTTAGCCCTTGAAGAACTATGCACCCGGGGCGGCTGTACGCCGGCTCTGGCGCGCGCACTCGCCACCACCGCCATTCGCGAAACCTTCGAAGAGACGGGGCTGATCGTGGCAGGCAGCGGCGATCCCGGCCGCCGCGACGGCACCTGGGAGCAATTCGCGACGCTGGGCCTCGCCCCCGCACACGATCGTTTGCGCTTTCTCGGCCGCGCCATTACGCCGGCCCAGGCTCCCGTGCGCTTCCATGCGCGCTTCTTTCTTGCCGACGGCGAAACCGTTCAAGGCGAGATCACCGGCAACGGCGAACTCTCCGCCCTCGACTGGTATCCGCTCGCCGAGGCTTTGACGCTTCCCGCGATAGACGTGACGAAATTCATCTTGCAAGAACTCGCCGCCGCCGAACGCGGCATCGTGCGCGACGCGCCGTTCTTCCGCTATCGCCGCAACAAGCCCATCGCCAAGGCGGCCGATGCCTAAACACTTCGACGCCGCCAGTCTCACACCGCGCGAGCGTTGGCTGAGCCTTAGCGCCGTCTACGCCTGCATCTTCGCCAACGGTCTCGGCATGGGCCTGTCGCTGCCGCTGCTGTCGCTGATCATGGAGCGCAACGGCGTCTCCGGCACCATGAACGGCCTCAACGCCGCCTTCGGTGCGATCGCGATGTTGGCCTTCACGCCGTTCATTCCGGCCCTCGCCGCGCGCTTCGGCACCGTTAAGTTCCTCGTCGCCTGCTACGTCGTCGCTGCTTTTTCGTTACTCGGCTTTCGCGCCACCAACGATCTCGTATTCTGGTTCGCGCTGCGCTTCACGTTGAACTGCGCCTTGCAGGGCCTGTTCCTCATCAGCGAAGTTTGGATTAACCAGATCGCCCCCGACGCCATGCGCGGCCGCTTGATCGCAATTTACGCCTCACTGGTCTCGGCGGGCTTTGCCATCGGCCCCATCATCATCCAGTTTCTCGGCACCACCGGCTGGGCGCCGTTCCTCGCCGGCGCCGCCATGATGTTGCTCGCCATGACGCCGCTCCTCGCCGCGCGCCGCATCGTACCGCCGGTCGCGCATGCGGGCGCCAGAGCCATGTGGGACTTCGTGTTCTCGTCCCCCTCTGCGGCGGCCGCGGGCCTCGCCTATGGCGCGCTTGAAATGTGCGCCGCGAACTTCCTGACAATCTATACCGTGCGCCTGGGCTCAACCGAAGCCGCCGCCACGTTGATGATTACGGCCTGGGGCCTCGGCAACATGCTGCTGGTGCCGCCCTTAGGCTGGCTCTCCGACCATACCGACCGCAGGTTCATCCTCATTCTGTGCGGCGTCGTCGGCATCGTCGGCGCGGCCCTGCTCCCGTTCACGAGCGGCGTCGGCTGGTGGGCCCTGTCGCTGGTGTTCGTCTGGGGTGGTTTTGTCGCCGCCATCTATGCCCTTGGCCTCTCCCATCTCGGCGCCAATTTCAAAGGCAGCCAGCTCGCCGCCGCCAATTCCGCCTTCTCAATCCTCTATGCCTTGGGCACTTTTGTAGGTCCGGGCCTGGGCGGCGTTGCCATGGACGCCTGGAACCCTCACGGCTTCGCGCTCGTTCTGGGCCTGATTTCCGCCGTTTTTGTCGCCGTCGTCGCCTACCGCACCGCGACCTTTCCACGCCCCGCGCAGCCCCCCGCCACGCCTTGACTTGAGGGCCGGTATCAGTAGGTTCTCCCGCTTCCAATCACGACCCCTGCGCGCCTGAAGGGCTTGCGCGGCCAAAGAGGCAAAAATGGCTAAACCAACCACCGTCAAGATCCGGCTCAACTCGTCCGCCGGCACCGGCCACTTCTACGTGACCAAAAAGAACACGCGCACGATGACCGACAAGTTCAAGGTCCGCAAATACGACCCCGTCGTGCGCAAACACGTCGAATACACCGAAGGCAAGATCAAATAAATTAGGGCCTAAAGCCTTACAAAGAAGGGCGCATAGAGCGCCCTTTTTTATTTTTGGGCTTACGCACCCACTGCAATCGACGATGACGTAAGCCCAATCGGCATGATGCTATAGAGCAAACGCTTGAAAGAAACCGTCATGGCTTGGCGCCGACCTGCGAAGTGGCGAAGCTGTCTCTTCACGAAGTCTTTCGCTTGATACTTTTCAAGAACCCCGCCAAGTCGACGCGAAACCAAATCTGATGCACGCATCGCGTAAGCCAACGGCGTTCCCGATACGCCGCGTTTGAGCAAGTAATAGTGCCGCTCGTGCGTCTTCATGTTCGACGTGCGTTCTTTGAACGCGTTCTCGCCGTGGAGATAGTCGAGCGACGTCACCGGCGACTTTCGCGCTTCGAGGTCGAGTAGAATTCGCACGAAATTGTAGCTGCCGATTTGCGCCTTTGCCCACGCCGGGTCGTACCCGCCCTCGACCCAGTAAAACCGGCCCTCGTGCACGTAGCCGTAGTCATAGGCCACCGGCCGCCCGTCGATACGCAGGACGAAGCCCAGGAAGCGCCCCATCGCAGCCGCGCGCTTCAGCTTTTCGCCCGGGCGCGCACTTTGCGACAGACCAAGTCCCAACAGCGTCGCCTGATAAGTCTTCGCCGAAACCTCGACAGCGTCCTTGAGGAACGCGTCGATGCTTTCCGCATCGCTGAAACGTTCAAATCCGACCCGCGCGCCATACTCGCTATCGATCTTCTTCAATGTCTGGCGCAAGTTCTTCTGGGTTTTCTTGCCGAGCGTACTCAAATAGCGTTCAAAGCTGCCATCCCAGCGAATGCGGCAGCGCTGATATCTAGGCCCGTGCGCCACGACGTGGAACGCGGAGCGAACGCTGCTTCTGGCGGACAACAATTCATGCATGGCCGAAGTTTCGGGAACGCCGCCGAGAAACACCGCGCCGTTCGCCGGCAACCGCGCAGCCAGCGCCTTGAAGCACGCAGCAAGCGCATCGCCCATCATCCCGCTCGCGACTAACGGCTCGCGCTCAAGTGCAAACCGGCACACCCGCTTGCGCGCCAGCGTGAGTTCGCCCAAGCCGAATTGCAACCGTGTGGGATGAACTTGGAAAGGCGCGAAGCCGACAAGCCGTCCACCTTCACGCGCGGTAAGGATCAAAAGCGACTTGTCGGGGTCATTCCAAGTCGCGCTCAGCCACCCGAGATCGTGCGAGAGATCAACGTCAGAAAAAGCCGCGCTCACCTCCACAGCCAGCGCGTCGAACTCCGCGACGTCTGCTGGCGTTTCCACTTGCCAATCGATCAAAAACGCCCCCACGCCAAATTGAGCGGGTGATCAACGTCTCATCAGCCCCCCGGCCTCGATGACAAGAAAAAAGACCACCCCGCTCGCAATTTAGTGTGCAACCGAGGCATCAAAAGGGGGCGGAGAAAAGAAATCGCGCGAATCGAAATACGGGAAAAAACTGGAAATAAGAATATTCCCAGCTCACCGGCGTTGTTAAGCCGCGTCCGCGACCACGCGGTTGCGTCCGTCGCGCTTGGCGCGGTAGAGCGCTTGGTCGGCGCGCCGCAGCAAAGCCTCGGCGGTATCGCCCTGACCTTCGCTGGAGGTGACGCCGATCGAAATCGTCACCGGCAGATTTCCCGGCGCGACCGCGATATGAAACGGCGCATCGGCCACCGACTGGCGCAAGCGCTCGGCGACCATATAGGCGAAACTCAAATCCGTATCGGGCATGACGACGACGAATTCCTCGCCGCCGTAGCGGCACGCGAGATCGATGCCGCGCACATTGGCCGAGATGCGGTTCGCGAATTCGCGCAGCACTTCGTCGCCCGTGTCGTGGCCGTACGTGTCGTTGACCTGCTTGAAGAAATCGATGTCGAGGATCAGAAACGATACCGGCTTGCCCGTGCTGCCCGCATTGGAAACCAGCGTGCTCAGATGGCGCGACATGTAGCGCCGGTTGAACAATCCCGTCAGCTGATCGGTAATCGCCATCTCGAGGCTCAGCTGAAGCGAATGGCGCAACCTGTCGGCATAGCGCTTGCGGCGCAGCTGCGTGCGCACGCGCGCGACAAGCTCGCTGCGTTCGACCGGCCGCATCAGATAATCGTTGACGCCGATATCGAGCGCGCGGACCAACCGCTTCAAATCGCCCTCGTCGACAATCGTCAGAATGGGTGTTTGGCGCGTCGCGTCCAGACTGCGCAACGTCGCGCAAAAACGCAAACCGTCTTGCTTGTCGAGCGACAGGCTCGCGATGATCAGATCGTAGTCGCCGCCTTTGGCGCGCACGATGGCTTCGACCGCTTGCGGCACGATCTCGACGTCGTGGTCGCGGCCCAGCGTTTCGGAAATGCGCAAGCCGCTTTGCTCGCGGTCTTCCAAGATAAGAATGCGTCCGCGTCCCGGCACGTCGATCAAAACTTTTTCGTTCGACTCGGCAATCCCCATGCTTTCGCCGGTGGCCTGACGCAAGCGAAGCTCGTCCACCATCGTCTTCAAACGCACGAGACTGCGCACGCGCGCAAACAGCGCCACGTCGTTGACGGGCTTCGTCAGAAAATCGTCGGCCCCGGCTTCAAGCCCCTGCACCCGGTCCGAAACCTGGTCGAGCGCCGTCACCATGATGACCGGCAAATGCGCCGTCACGGGATTGGCTTTGATGCGCCGGCAAACCTCGAACCCGTCCATGCCCGGCATCATGACGTCCAACAAGACGATATCGGGCTTTTCGGCTTCGATCGCCGACAGTGCCTCGGGGCCCGACCCTGCGATGACCACGTCGAAATATTCTGCACCGAGTTTGGCCTCGAGCAGTTTGACGTTGGCGGGAATGTCGTCGACGACGAGAACGCGTGCGGTCATGTTGAGCTCAAGCCAAAAAGCGGCGGATCGTCTCAAGGAAGCCCATCACCGAGATCGGCTTCGAGATATAGGCCTCGCAGCCGCCCTGGCGGATCTTCTCTTCATCGCCCTTCATCGCAAAGGCGGTGACGGCAATGACCGGAATCGATTTCAGCTTTTCGTCTTCCTTCAGCCACTTCGTGACCTCAAGACCGGAAACTTCCGGCAGCTGAATATCCATCAAGATCAGATCGGGATGATGCTTGCGCGCAAGATCGAGCGCTTCCAGCCAGTCGCGGGTCTGGATGGTCTTGTAGCCGTGCGCGTCCAACAGATCGTGGAAGAGCTTCATATTGAGCTCGTTGTCCTCCACAATCAGGACGGTCTTTGCTCTGGCGTCCATTTTATTCTCCGGACGTCGGCTCGTCATGGGCCGCAAATCTCTTGAGGTCGGCTCTCGCACACACACATGCGCTTGTGCCTTGTTTTCGCGCTATAGTTGACCTGAATATCGTTAAATAAGCTTTGCGGATTGCGGCGAGGATAAGGCCTAAAATAAAGCGCCATTACCGGCCAACACGGGACGTTCTGCCAATGAAAAAGCATGAAGCCGAGCAAATGTCTGAACGCGCCTTAATGTTTCTCGTCACCCGTCCGCCCGATCTTCAGCGTTTTTTAACGGCGAGCGGACTTGACGCACACGAGTTGCTGAACAAGGCCGATGATAAGGCGATTCTCTCCGCCACGCTGTCTTTTCTCGCCGCGGACGAGGAATTGGCCAAGGCATTTTCGGCCGAAGACGGGCTGAAACCCGGGGTCCTCGCCACCGCCTGCGCCGTTCTCGACCCCCACAGCGCAGACACCTGGTAATGGACCTCAAACTCGATCCCGCCCGCCCGCTCATTATTTGCGACGCCGACGAGGTGCTGGTGCAGTTTCTGGCGGGCCTCGAAGCCTACCTTGAGCGCCAGGGCTGCTACCTCGATCTGACGACGTTTGCCATTCACGGCAACGTCCGCCGCCGCGACACTGGGGCCACCGTCGCGAACGAAGAGGTCACACGCCTCATCTCGGCCTTCTTCGACAGCGAGACGCGCACGATGGATGTCGTCCCCGGCGCCGCGGCCGCACTCGCGCAATTGAGCGAGACCGCGCAGATCGTCATCTTGTCGAACCTGCCCGAGAGTGCCCGCGGCGCGCGCGCCGAAAACCTGACAAGCCACGGCATGACCTATCCCGTCATCGCAGGCAGCGGCCCAAAGGGCGTCATCGTCAAGCGCCTCGTCGAGGGCTTCACGCAAAACGTCGTCTTCGTCGACGACCTGCCGCCCCACCACACCTCCGTCGCCGCGGACACGCCGCACGCCCACCGCCTGCATTTCGTCGCCGACTCGCGCCTCGCGAAACTTCTGCCGCCGGCGCGCGACGCCCACCGCCGCATCGACGACTGGCCCGCCGCGAAAGACTGGATTGCCTCCGTGATCGACACGCCCTGACATGCGCGTCGGCATCGACCTCGGCGGCACCAAAATCGAGATCGCGGCCCTTGATGCCGGCGGCAAGTTTGCCCTGCGTGAACGCCGCGCCTCGCCGGTGGGCGACTACGGCGCCACGCTGCGCACAATCCGCGACAGCGTCATCGCCGCCGAATCAAAGCTCGGCCAAACCTGTTCGATCGGCATCGGCATTCCCGGCACGCTTTCGCCCACCACCGGCTTGATCAAAAACGCCAACTCGACCTGGCTCAACGGCAAACCATTTGATCGCGATCTCGCGAACGTTTTGGCCCGCGACGTGCGTTTGGCCAACGACGCCAACTGTTTCGCACTCTCCGAAGCCACCGACGGTGCCGGCAAGGGCCAGCGCACCGTATTCGGCGTCATCCTCGGTACCGGCGTCGGCGGCGGCATCGTCGTCGACGGCCGTGTCCTGAGCGGCGCCAACGCCATCGCCGGCGAATGGGGTCACAACCCGCTGCCGTGGACGGACGAAAGCGAACGCCCGGGAAAAATCTGCTATTGCGGCAAAACCGGCTGCATCGAAATCTGGTTGAGCGGTCCGGCGCTCAGTGCTCGCTTTGCCGAGGCGTCGGGCCGCAAAGCCGATGTCGTGGACATCGAAAAACTAGCCACGGGCGGCGACGCTGTGGCGCAGCGGACGCTGACGCTCTACGAACACCGCCTCGCCAAGTCACTCGCGCATCTGATCAACATTCTCGATCCGGATGCGATTGTGCTGGGCGGCGGTGTGTCCAATCTCGCTCGCCTCTACGAAAACATTCCGCCGTTGCTCGGCGCGCACGCCTTCTCGGACAGCATCACGACGCCGCTCCTCAAGAACCACTGGGGCGACTCCAGCGGCGTGCGCGGCGCCGCCTGGCTTTGGCCGCCCGCATGAGCGCGCTGTGCCGCGACTGCTTGACGATCACCGAAGCGCAAACAACGCGCCGTTGCCCATCATGCAAAAGCCCGCGCCTCGTCCGCCACGACGAAATCGGCACCTTGTCGCTGGCGCATATCGATTGCGACGCCTTTTACGCGACCATCGAAAAGCGCGACGACCCGAGCCTCGCGGACAAGCCCGTAATCGTTGGCGGCGGCAGGCGCGGCGTGGTCTCGACCTGCTGCTACATCGCGCGCACCTTCGGCGTGAAATCGGCGATGCCGATGTTCCAGGCGCTCAAAGCTTGCCCGAACGCCGTCGTTGTGCGCCCGGACATACAAAAATACGTCGCCGTCAGCCGTCAAGTGAAACAGCTGATGCTCGAAACGACGCCCCTCGTCGAATCTCTGTCGCTCGACGAAGCCTTCCTCGATCTTGCCGGCACCGAACGCCTTCACAGGCGCACGCCGGCACAGACCCTGGCCCAATTGAGCAAACGCATCGAGGACGAACTTCACATCACGGTGTCGGTCGGCCTAAGTTTCAACAAATTCCTCGCAAAATTGGCATCCGATCTCGACAAGCCCCGGGGTTTCTCCGTCATCGGGCGCGCCGAAGCCGTGGAGTTCTTGGCCAGCCGTCCCGTCACGATGCTGCCCGGCGTCGGCAAGGCCTCGGCCCTGTCGCTTGCACGCGAAGGCATTGTCAAAATCGGCGATCTGCGGCGCCGCAACCCCAAGGAACTCGCGGCGCACTTCGGCACGCAAGGTCTTTGGCTGTGGCGCCTCGCCCACGCCGACGACACCCGCACTGTCGAACCGCGCTCACCAGCCAAAGGCATTTCGGCCGAAACAACCTTCGAGAGCGACATCGCCGACATCGAGGCGCTCAAGCGCGTGCTTTGGAGTTTGAGCGAGAAAGTGTCGGCACGCACCAAGGCTGCAAATGTCGGCGGCAAGGTCGTGGCGCTAAAGCTCAGAACCTCGGACTTCAAGATTATCTCGCGCCGCCACACGCTTGACCGCCCGACGCAACTTGCACGCCGCGTGTTCGAAACCGCCTGCGATCTCTTGGCGCCCGAAGCCCACGGCAAACGCTATCGTTTGATCGGCATCGGTCTTTCCGACCTGGTCGAGGCCAGCCAATGCGACGAGGCCGACCTCTTCGACGCCAAGGGCGCGCGCGGCGACGCCGCCGAACGCGCTATGGACAAAGTGCGTCAGAAATTCGGCGCCGCGGCGATCAAGAAAGGCCGGTCCCTTTAGGTCGTTCCCGGCAGTTTTTGCCGCCCATCACGGCGCCCAACTCACCGGCACACAGGCAATTGGGCGGCAATTTCAATGGCATAGAAATTGAAATAGTTCCCTCGACAACACCTGGAACTCGACGCTATGGGCGCCTTGCTGGAACAAACGTCATTCGCGGACGATCGCAGGGCCGCCGCCCTTCGCTTCCCCAGCGCGCGCGCCATCGAGCGCATCGCACCGACGCAAACGGTTCAGGAAATCCTCGCCTATGCCGCCGAGAAAGAACAAGCGCTAGCGGATTTGCGCGGACGTATCGCCGAACTCGAACACATGGTGCAGACCGACGAGCTAACCGGACTTTTAAACCGGCGTGGACTTGAGTCCGCCGCTCAGCGCACGCTCGCCAATGCCGCACGCTACAGCGAAGCGGGTGTCCTCGCACTCATCGACCTCGACGGCTTCAAGCGTGTCAACGACGAGCACGGTCACGCGGCCGGCGACGCCGCTTTGAAAGTTGTGGCGCGAATCCTAAGGGAACACGCCCGCGCCACGGACTACGCTGCACGGCTCGCCGGCGACGAGTTTGCCATTCTCTGGGTGCGTGCTTCACCCATCGCTATCGAGCAGCGTCATCGCAGCCTCAAAGCCGCCCTGGACGCAGCAGTGCTCATCTGGGAAGGCGCAGAAATCGCCGTCAAAGCGAGCGTGGGCACGGCCGCCTACAACGGTACGACATTGCTCGACGACCTTATGCAGCGCGCAGACAAGTCGATGTACTTTCAGAAGAACATCCGCAATCGCGGTTAGTTCTTGCCGTCGAGCGACAGCAACCCGCCATAAAGATCGGGCCTGCGGTCGCGAAAAAGCCCCCACGAATGGCGCGCAACGGCAATCGCATCCAAATCCACCGTCGCCGTGATCACGCCCGCCGCATCGCGTCCAGCTTCCGCAAGAATCTCGCCCGTCGGCCCCGCGATAAACGACGTGCCGTAGAACGTCAGCTCGCAGGTCTCGCCAACCTCCCGGCCGATACGGTTCGATGCGATCAACGGCAGATAATTCGCGCCCGCATGCCCCTGCATCACGCGCCGCCAATGCGCCGCCGAGTCCGTCGCGGGAGCCGGTGGCGGCTCACTGCCGATCGCGGTCGGATAAACGAGAATTTCAGCTCCCATAAGCGCCATCGCGCGTGCCGCCTCGGGAAACCATTGGTCCCAACAAATACCGGCCCCGATAGCGCCAAAGCGCGTCCGCCACACTTTGAAGCCGGTATCGCCTGGATTGAAGTAGAATTTTTCCTGGTAGCCCGGCCCGTCGGGAATGTGCGACTTGCGATAAAGACCCAACACCGCCCCGTCCGCGTCGATCATCGCCAGTGAATTGAAATGGGCGTTGTTCGCGCGCTCGAAGAAACTCAGCGGCAACACGACATTGAGCTCGCGTGCCAAGGTTGAAAATTCGGCGACTAGGGCGTTGTTCTCGAACGGCGCGGCAAGCGCAAAGTGCTTGGCAAGCTGATCCTTGCAAAAATACGGCGTCTCAAAAAGTTCCTGAATGAGCACGACGTTCGCGCCCTTGACCGCGGCTTCGCGCACGAGCGCCTTCGCATGGGCGACGTTTGCCGCCCGGTCCGGTCCGCACGCCATCTGGGTCGCGGCAAGCGTGACTTCTCTCATGGCCTCGTTCTCTCCGGCGCCAATGCGCTTCCCACCGGTTGCTGCTGCGTGATGCAATGAATACCGCCGCCGCCTTCAACGATGTCGAGCGCGGGCACTTGTACGATGCGACGGTCCGGAAATATTTTTGCCATTATTTCGGCGGCAACCGCATCCATCGGATCGTCGAACGACGGCATCACAATCCCGAAATTCGCATAGTAGAAATTGATGTAGCTCATATCGAGCCGCTGCCCGTCGTGCCGTTGCCGTCGCGCCGGCTCGGGCAAGTCGATGATCTCAAACGGCCGCCCTTGCGCGTCGCGTGCGCTTTCCAAGCGCGCACGATTGTCGCGCATCACGCGATCGTTGAGATCGCCTTTGCCCTGCGGCGTGTACAGCATCACGCGCCCCGCCCCGGCAAAACACGCAATGTTATCGACGTGACCGTCGGTTTCGTCATCCTCAAGCCCCTCGCCCAACCACACGATTTTCGTCACGCCGAAGTAGAGCGCCAAACGCTCCTCGATCTGTTGCCGCGTCAAATTCGGATTGCGGTTCGCGTTGAGCAGACACTGCTCGGTCGTGAGCATCGTACCCTTGCCGTCCACCGCGATCGATCCGCCTTCGAGCACCATCGGCCCCTCGTAACAGCGCATGTCGAGCGCATCGATGACCCGCCTTCCAAAAGCCGCATCGTCCGCGTAGCCGTTATATTTGTTGCCCCACGCATTGAAGCGCCAATGCACGCCCGCCACCCCACCCTCGCCGTCGGTGACGAAAATCGGCCCGCTGTCGCGCGCCCAGGAATCGTCGATCGGCACTTCGAGGATCTCGATCCCCCGCCCCATCGCCATCCGCGCCTCGCCCGCATCTTGCGGACGTACCGCCATCGTCACTTTTTCAAATCCCGAAATAGCGCGCGCGACCGCCGCATGTCCCACCTGCGCCCGCAGCAGCGCTTCGGGCGAGCCCCACGGCTCAAGCCGGCACGGCCACGCCATCCAGCACCGCGTGTGCGGCGCCCATTCGGCGGGCATATACAATCCGTCGCGCACGGGGCAGCGATCGTCGGCATCGAGCAGTTTTGACATGTGTGATCAGTCGTTGCGAAGTGGCGGCTGATTTGCGAGCCTGTGTCTTCGCATGACCAGCCGGCTTTCGCAAAGCCCATGGATTTTCGAAAAAAAGGATTACACCATGACCGGACGCGTCGCAGCCCGCCTGAAGGAATTCGACATCACCCTGCCCAAGGCCGTGGCCCCGGTCGCGAACTATGTGCCGTTCGTCGTCAGCGGCAACTTGGTTTTCGTGTCGGGCCAAGTGACACTGGGGCCGAACGGCCTCGAATATGTCGGTCAGGTCGGCAAGGAATTCACCGTCGAACAGGGTCAAGCCGCCGCCAAGCTGTGCGCACTCAACATCATCGCGCAAGTACGCGAAGCCTGCGGCGGCGACCTCGACCGCGTGAAACGCTGCGTGAAGGTCACGGGCTTCGTCAATGCCGTCGCCGGCTTCACCCAACACCCGGAGGTCGTCAACGGCGCGTCGGACACATTTGTCCAGGTCTTCGGCGACATCGGCAAGCACGCCCGCGCGGCCGTGGGAGCGGGATCGCTGCCTCGCAACGTCGCCGTCGAAGTCGAAGCCATCTTTGAAATCTGAGAGCAAAGGCCGGGTCGCGCCAGTCATGAAGTCTCCAGCGCCGGCCGCGCGCCTGATCGAAGGGATGAAGGCCGTTGCGCCGTCGGCCTGGGACGCACTCGCGAACCCCGCAGGCGGGGCCTTCAATCCCTTTGTCGGCCATGCGTTTCTTGCAGCGCTCGAAGACAGCGGTTCAGCAACGGCGCGAACCGGCTGGCAACCCGCGCACATCCTGGTCGAACAGCACGGCAAGCTGATCGCCGCCGCGCCCATGTACGTGAAAAGCCATTCTTACGGCGAATACGTCTTCGATCACGGCTGGGCCGAGGCGTTCGAGCGCGCGGGTGGCAATTACTATCCCAAGCTTCAGATTGCCGTGCCTTTCACGCCCGCGACGGGCCCCCGCCTCTTGACGGGAGGCGACGCGACGGCCCGCGAGCCGTTGGCGAAAGCCATCATGGCGTTCACGGAAAAACTCGGCGTCTCGTCCGTACACCTCACATTCGCGCCGCAAGACGAGTGTGAGTCGCTCGCAGCCCTTGGTTTTCTGCCGCGTCACGACCAGCAATTTCACTGGCAAAACGAAAACTATCGCGACTTCGGCGACTTCTTGGCCGCGCTCTCCTCGATCAAACGCAAGAACCTGCGCCGCGAACGCGCCGAGGCCCTGAAAAACGACGTCACGGTCGAATGGATTACGGGCGGCGATCTCAAAGAGGAACACTGGGACGCCTTCTTCGCCTTTTACATCGACACCGGCAGCCGCAAATGGGGCTCGCCCTATCTCACGCGAGAATTCTTCAGCCAAGTCGGCGCCACCATGGCCGATCGTGTTTTGCTGATCATGGCCAAACGCAACGGCCGCTACATCGCGGGCGCCCTAAACTTCATCGGCTCGCACACGCTCTACGGCCGCAATTGGGGCGCGCTCGAACACCATCCGTTTCTGCATTTCGAGTTGTGCTACTATCAGGCCATCGACTTTGCGATCGCCAAGGGCTTGCGCTGCGTCGAGGCGGGCGCGCAAGGCGCCCACAAGCTCGCGCGCGGCTATTTGCCGGCGCAGACAAATTCCATGCATTGGATTGCGCACCCCGGCTTGCGCAATGCCGTCGCGCAATACTTAAAACAAGAACGCCGTGCCGTCGGCGACGAAATGCAAATGCTGGCCGAGCACAGCCCGTTCCGCAAAAACGCCGAAGACTGAGCGCACAAGACAAGGACGACCATGGCTTACGATCCCAACAACATCTTCGCCAAGATCATTCGCGGCGAAGCGCCCGCCTTCAAAGTCTATGAAGACGCCCATACCATCGCCTTCATGGACATCATGCCCCAAGCCGAAGGTCACACGCTGGTCATCCCGAAGGAATATGCCGAGTCGATATTCGACCTCAGCCCGGAAGCGGCGGCATCCCTCATCAAGGCCACACAGAAAGTCGCCGCTGCAGTTCGCACCGCAACGAATGCGCCCGGCATCATGCTGGCGCAACTCAACGGCGCCGCCGCCGGGCAAACCGTCTTTCACATTCACTTCCACATCATCCCGCGTGCGGGCGGCATCGACTTGAGCTTCCACGCGCGCAAAATGGCCGACATGGAGAAACTGAAAGCGCTCGCCGCCAAAATCGCAGCAGCGGTGGTCTAGCGCTACGCCGCCTTCACCGTCCAAGACACGCGCATGTTCGCCACTTCCGTGCCTTCGACGTCGCTCAAAACGACTGTAACGTCGAAGTCCACCCTTTTGTCGGCGGCAAACTTTTTCAAGATGTTCTCGACCCCACCCACCAGGCGCGCCTCGGCAACGATGCGGCCTCTGGCAATCCGGGAGAACCGAATTTGCGCTTCTCCGGCAATCGGGCGCACGTTCAGGATGCGATCGGCAAAGATCCCGGCCATGGCACCGCCCGAGGCCGTTTCCCCCAGCGTGAATAAAGCGCCCGCGTGCTGCGAGCCGATGTGATTGATCGTCGTCGCCGTCTGCTCAAGCTCGGCACGCGCCAGGCCCGCCTCGATATGCGTCAGCTTCACGCCCGCATGCCGTGCGAAAGGTACGGCATTTCCCAATTGTTCTCTGATCATGTCGAACGGCGTCATCGCGACCTCGCTAAAATCAATATCGGCCCCCGAAGCGTACTGCCAAAAATGGCAACCTGAAACGCATGATCGCTATTATTGTTCGTAATGAACACTTTTCGTCCAATTCCGAATTGAGAGTTTTTGAAAGGAAACCAAGCGCGCTTCACGCCAGCGAGAACGCAACCGTTAGTCCACGGGCACCACGGAGATTCGCATCTTGCCGTCGTCTTGCGGCTGAAACTTCACGCTGTACTTGCGCACAAATTCGCAGGCCGACGCCGACCACATTTCGTCCCAGCTTTTGCCAGGAAGCCGCGGATGCACCACCGCCGCCTCCACGATAAAGGCCCGTCCTTCGCAATTGCCGCTCATCACGATACCGTTCGCCTGACGCAGCACGATTTGCGTCGCATCTTGCTGATGCTTGACGCCGGCAACGGAGCGCCCCGGCACGCCCAGCCGCAACGACGCCGGCGACGCGCCGCGTCCGAACAAAAACACATTGTGCGTGCGCGCGCTCCAACAACCCTTGCCCGTCACCACAATGCGCCATACGCCCGCTTGTCCCGGGTCGAGGCGGCGCGAAATGTCGTTCATGTCGACATAATCGGCACCGGCGAATTCGAAAAAGCGCTTCATTCCGCACGGCGGCGCGATGCGGCGATCCAGCCCGCCGATCAAAACGGCAATGCGCTGCGCCATCTGGACGGTGGTTTCCCCCCGCGCCAAAAGCTGCGGGAAATTGCCGCGAATGATGACGACCTCTTCGCTCGCGCGCGCCGCACCGGCAACGCAACAAGCCAACATCAAGAGGCCGATCAGACGCGTCATTTCACCAGTTCGGGCTCGTGGGGCTCGGTCTCTTCATCGTCGTCCGATTCATCGCCCTTGACCTTCACCTTGCCCGCCACCTGCGGCGCCTCGATGAACTCGAACGAGAGGCCCGACCTATCGGCCTTCAGCATCACGCGCACGGTGCCGCCGCGCGACAGCTTGCCGAACAAAATCTCGTCGGCCAACGGCTTCTTGATCGTGTCTTGAATGACACGCGCCAACGGCCTGGCGCCGAACGCTTCGTCATAACCGGTTTCGGCCAGCCACCGCGTCGCTTCCGGCGACAATTCGAACGTCACGTTGCGATCGCTGAGCTGCGCTTCGAGTTGCAGCACGAACTTCTCGACCACGCGCTCGATGATCTCCGGCGACAACGGCGCGAAACCGATCACGGCGTCGAGTCGATTGCGGAACTCCGGCGTGAACAATTTCTTGATCGCTTCCGTATCCTCGCCCTCGCGCCGGCCGCGGCCGAACCCGATCGACTCTTTGGCCGCGTCCGAGGCGCCCGCATTCGTCGTCATGATCAAGACAACGTTGCGGAAATCGATCTTCTTGCCGTTGTGATCGGTCAGTTTGCCGTGATCCATCACCTGCAACAGAATATTGAACAAATCCCCGTGCGCTTTCTCGATTTCGTCGAGCAGCAGCACGCAGTGGGGATGTTGATCGACGCCGTCCGTCAGCAGGCCGCCTTGGTCGAACCCGACATAGCCCGGCGGCGCGCCGATCAACCGGCTCACCGAATGGCGTTCCATGTATTCCGACATGTCGAAACGCAATAGCTCGACGCCCAGAACCTTCGAAAGCTGCCGCGCCACCTCGGTCTTGCCGACGCCCGTGGGACCCGAAAACAAATAGCAGCCGATCGGTTTTTCCGGATCGCGCAAACCCGCGCGCGCCATTTTGATCGCCGCCGACAACTGCTTGATCGCGTCGTCTTGACCGAACACGACATGCTTCATGTTCATCTCGAGATCGCGCAACGACTCGGAATCGTTTTTCGACACCGTCTTGGACGGAATGCGCGCCATCTTCGCGATGACGTCCTCGATCTCTTTGACGCCGATCACCTTCTTGCGCTTGCCCTCGGGCAGAAGCATTTGCGACGCGCCTGTTTCGTCGATCACGTCGATCGCTTTGTCGGGCAGCTTGCGGTCGTTGATGTATTTCGCCGACAACTCGACCGCCGCCTTGATTGCATCGCCCGTATAGCGAACCTTGTGGTACGTCTCGAAATAAGGCTTCAAGCCTTTCAGAATTTTGATCGCATCGGGCACCGTCGGCTCGCCCACATCGATCTTCTGGAACCGCCGCGCCAAAGCGCGATCCTTCTCGAAATGCTGCCGGAATTCCTTATACGTCGTCGACCCCATGCACCTGAGCGTCCCCGACTGCAGCGCCGGCTTCAGCAGGTTCGACGCATCCATCGCCCCGCCGCTCGTCGCGCCGGCGCCGATCACCGTGTGGATCTCGTCGATGAACAGGATCGCGCCTTTGAACTGCTCAAGCTCTTTGACGACGTTCTTCAGGCGCTCTTCGAAATCGCCGCGATAGCGCGTGCCGGCAATCAAAGCGCCCATATCGAGCGAAAAGATCGTGCAGTCTTTCAGCACATCGGGCACTTCGCCGTTGACGATCTTGCGCGCCAACCCTTCCGCGATCGCCGTTTTGCCGACCCCCGGATCGCCCACAAGCAACGGATTGTTCTTTTGCCGGCGGCAGAGAATTTGGATCGTGCGTTCGACTTCCGGTTCGCGTCCGATCAACGGGTCGATCTTGCCCGACCGCGACTTGTTGTTGAGGTTGACGCAATAGGCTTCAAGCGCCTCGGTGCCCTGCTTGACCGGCTTCTCGCCTTCCTCGCCTTCTTCGTCCGCACCGCGCACCGGGCGCGCTTCCGACGCACCGGCACGCTTGGCGATGCCGTGGCTGATGTAGGAAACGGCATCGTAACGCGACATGTTCTGTTCTTGCAGGAAATAGGCGGCGTGGCTTTCGCGCTCGGCAAAGATCGCGACCAAAATATTCGCGCCCGTAACCTCTTCGCGCCCCGCCGATTGCACGTGAATGACGGCGCGCTGCACAACACGCTGAAAGCCCGCCGTCGGCTTGGCGTCCTCGCCGTCGGCGACGACAAGCGTGGACAAATCCGTATCGACATAGGTCGTCAGTGTCCGGCGCAAAACGTCGATATCGACGTTGCACGCCCGCATCACCGCCGCGGCGTCCTGATCGTCGATCAGCGCCATCAGCAAATGCTCAAGCGTCGCGTATTCGTGGCTCCGCTCGTTCGCCAGCGCCATCGCGCGATGAAGTGTTGTCTGCAGGGATTTCGAAAAACTCGCCACTCACTTTGCCTTTCTGGAACCTTGCCCCCGCACCACGCCGGTCTTCGTCATTCTTTCTCGAGCGTACACTGCAACGGGTGCTGGTGACGCCTGGCGAAATCGATGACCTGCGCCACCTTCGTTTCCGCCACTTCGTAGGTGTACACGCCGCAGATCCCCACACCCTGCTGATGGACCTGCAGCATAATTCTATCCGCGTCTTCGCGCCCTTTGTTGAAAAA
The DNA here is from genome assembly GCA_021413465.1 of Alphaproteobacteria bacterium. Lineage (GTDB taxonomy): Bacteria > Pseudomonadota > Alphaproteobacteria > Micropepsales > Micropepsaceae > SZUA-430. The sequence goes on from JAIOQG010000310.1 coordinate 19,313, forward strand.
GCGCTCCAGCACGTGGACGACGAACTCCATCGGCGTGTAGTCGTCGTTCAACATCAAAACCTTATATAGGCTCGGCTTCTTTGTTTTGGGCCGCGTCTTCGTGACCAGACCCGTTTGCGGTCCCTGCCCGTCGCGATCGCCGTTTTGCTTCGTCATGCTAGCCGTTGTGAACCCGGATCAATCATCGAACCATCGAGCCCATTAAATAGGATGCGCCCGTCGAATGGAAAGCACCAAGATTGGGCTGTCGCCCGCAGATTTCAGTCAGCTTGGGGTTTAATCACGTTATCGACCAACGCCAGCCACGACAGGGCGCGTGCCCTATTGACCCCCAAATCCGAGCGCCCATAAACGGAACGTGAATAGAGCCCAAGCGTCGATTTTCCGCCCTTTAGGTCCAAAAACGTGACTGCGATAAGGTCCGGAAACCGCAGCAAAAACGAGCGCACGACAAAATCGTCATAGAGCCCCGCATCGTCCGACAGCGTGTGGGAAACCCGCGGCTGAGCGATGGCGATGCCCAAAAATTCCTGCCGCAGCTTCGCCGCGCGCACCGGATAAACGGGAGCGATCTTGTCGATTTTGGCCTGCTTGCACAGCCCTTCTGGCGCCAACAGGAACGTGTTGGGCGTGCGGGGGCGGGTGATCGACGCGAAGTCGATACGGTGCTGAGTTGTCATCTCCAGCACGTTAGGACGCCCACGCTCAAAGAGAAAGGGCCCGGAAGCATGTGCTTCCAGGCCCCAATAAGCTGCGAGTCAGTGCCGCAAAATTACTCGGCGGCGCGCGCAAACGGGCTCGCCGGACGAACCTCTTGCACGGCTTCGGCAAGGGCCGAAAAGCGCGCCGTCATCGGCTCCATGGCCTGCTTGGCGGCGGCCATCCACATGTCGTTGATTTTCGTCGCCTGCGCCACATAGGCGTCCAGGGCCGACTTCGCAAAATCGGTCTGAACTTCCCAAGCCTGATGAACGCTCTTGGCGCCCGACACGGCCTTGAAAGCGGCAACGCCGTCTTCGACTTGCTGCTTTGAGAACGACATCACTTCCCCATTGATGCGCTCGACCGCTTTGGTCACGGCCGTGGTCGCCTTCATGTAGGCTTCGACGTTTTCTTTGCCCAAGCCGGAGAAGCGCTCGATCGCCTTCGTCCAGGTCTGCATGCCATTTTTCATCGCTTCGTTTCCATTTTGCATGACGTGTTCGACCGACTCGTCGGCCGCCTTCTGATGTGATTTCGGAGCCATCGTCTCGATCCTTAGGTGACACGCGGGCGATGGCGACATCACCCGCGGCGCTCAACCAAATTAACCTGGCCATACGCCAGAGCAACCGGTTATGCTGCACTGCAACATGAGCCTATATGAGGCTAGCAGCCATTAATGTCAAGTGAACATGGTGCGACGCACCATAAAAACCAACTTCTCGGCCGAATCCATTAACCAAAAGTAAAGATGAAATAACCCATACTGATCCACGAATCAGTGACACTGGCGCCAGTACGATGCGATGGCAGTGATGCTTCCGCCTCCCGCTGCCGAACAATAGGACGGTCGTTGATGTTAACGCTTTCCAATCGCGAAAAATCTGACAAACTCGGCAAATTGATGACGTCAAGCAGGGGGGAAAGCGACCGCGTGCCTGGTCTATTTCTTGCTGACGCCTTTGCCGTGAACTCGAACCTCTGAAAGCGGGGCTCAAAAGTCATGGTGTGGCGCGTTCGGCCGATGAGAGTTTTGTTAGTCGTTCTTCTCCTGGCGGGCGTAATCCTGTCTGCCGGCACCGCTGATGCGCGCAAGCGCCACAAAAAACGTCACATCGCACCGCCGGAACCTTACGTCGAAAGATTCGCCGCCATCGTCATCGAGGCCGACACCGGCCGCCAGCTCTACGAGCGCATGTCGCACGAGCAACGCTATCCCGCGTCGCTGACGAAAATGATGACGCTCTACTTGCTGTTCGAAGCCTTGCAGCAAGGCAAAGTCTCGCTGTCGACGCTGATGACGGCCTCGCCTTACGCATGCTCGCAAGATCCAACGAAACTTGGCCTCACCCCCGGCGATCAAATCGCCGTCGAAGACGCGATCAAGGCATTGATCGTCCGTTCCGCCAACGACGTCGCCGTCGTCGTCGCCGAACATCTGGGCGGCAACGAGTATCAATTCGCCGCACGCATGACCGAACGCGCCCGTCAAATGGGCATGAACCAAACGAGTTTCGTCAATGCGTCGGGGCTGCCCGACGAAAACCAACGCTCGACCGCAACCGATCTCGTGGTGTTGAGCCGCAACCTGATTGCGAACTTTCCGCAATTCTATCCCTATTTCCACACCCAGAGCTTCGTGTGGAACGGCCGCAGTTTCGAAGGCCACAATAACCTGATGAAGTTCTTCGACGGCGCCGATGGCTTGAAAACGGGCTACACGCGCATGTCCGGATTTAATCTCGCAAGCTCTGCCACCCGCCAGGGCAAGCGCCTGATCGCGGTCGTCATGGGCGGCCGTTCGGCGCGCGACCGCGATATTCAAACCGCGGAACTTCTGGAAAGCGAATTCACGAAAATGGGCCTCGGCCGTCAAGCCCCTGTGATTATGGCGATGTCGCCATTGGTGCTCGACGAAGAAGAAACCGCCGCCGCCGATGCTGCCGATCGAGCCTCCGATTTCAGACCCGAACCCATCGTTCCGGCCTCCGTGCCTACGCAAAACGCGCCCCCGGCCGACACGGGCGCAGCACTCAAAAGTCCGGCATCGCAACCGGTCCTCGCAACCTTGCAACCAAGCGCGCGCGACGACGGGCAAGGCGACACCTCCGCCGATCAGCAAACCCGCCGCGATCTCACGCCGCCGCATGGCCAATGGGGCATCCAAGTCGGCGCCCATCTCTCGCGTGCGCGCGCCGAAGCGCAATTGCAGCAGGTTCGCCAACAGGCGCGCGATCTCGTCGGCAAGGCAAAATTTGCCATCGTCGAACTCGACGTGCGCGGCGAAGTATTCTACCGCGTTCGCTTTGGCGCCTTCACGCCGGCCAAGGCGGAATCCCTGTGCGGGCAACTGCAAAAGCGCGGCACCAGCTGCCTCGTCGTCACGGACGGCGCGTGGGATGCCTCCAACGCCCGCGCCACTTTGCCGATCGCCGTCCGCTAAGACGCCGCCAAAACCCGCGTCAACTGCGGCAATCTGAGAGCCGCGATAAGCCCGCGCACTTCTTGACGCGCCGCGACCTGCGCCATGGTGATGCCTTTGGTCTTGCCTTCGATAAGGTCGAGCACGGTCAGACCTTTCGGAAACAACTCGCGATAAATCACCCGCTCGCTTAGGCCCGGCGCCAAGCGAAAGCCGATGCGCTGCGAAAGTTTCGTCAACGCCTCGCTCACACGCCGTTGATTGCGCGTCTCGGTGCTCGACACGCGGTTGCGCACCACCAGCCAGTCGATGGTCTTGCGCTTCTCGATCATGTGCCTCTTGCGGCTTTCCCAGACGAACTCGGCATAGATGCTGGGCGCCTTGGCCTCATAGGTCTCGGGGTCGACGCCCGCCAACAAATCGAAATCGACAAAACTGTCGTTCAACGGCGTCACGATCACGGATGCTGTGCTGTGCGCCGCGCGCCCCAGGGCGGTATCGGCCCCCGGACAATCGACCACGATTACGTCCGTCTCTTCGCTAAGTTCGCTGATCACCCGCGCCAGCCGTGCCGCCTCTTCCCCCTCCGCCAGCGACTTCGTCTCGCGCTCAGACGGCGCGATGGTCACAAGCCTCGGCAGCGGAAAGTCGCGCTTTTGCCGTTCGGCCCACTGCGCCCGATTGGCGAAGAAATGAGAAAAGCTGCGTTGCCGATGGTCGAGATCGATCGCCCCGACCCGCAAGCCCGACGCCAAAAGCCCGGCAACGAAATGAATAGCGACAGTCGTCTTCCCCGACCCGCCCTTTTCGTTCCCCACGACTATCAAAGGCACCGGAAATCCGGCCATCCGCAACCAAGCCCCTTACCCCGGCGCTGATTCGCCAAGCGACAGCAAACTAGCATTGCCGCCCGCGGCCGTCGTGTTCGTGCACGCGGTGCGTTCGACCGCGAAGCGGTGCAGGTAATGCGGCCCACCGGCTTTCGGTCCCGTGCCCGACAGCCCCTCGCCGCCGAAGGGCTGCACGCCGACGACGGCGCCGATCTGGTTGCGGTTCACGTACAGATTGCCCACGCGCGCCCGCGCGCGAATGAAGTCGGCAGTTTCTTGAATGCGCGTATGCACACCCAAAGTCAGGCCATACCCCGTCGCATTGATCGCATCACACACTTTGTCGAGCGCCCGCGCCTCGAACCGCACGACATGCAGAACCGGACCGAACACCTCGCGTTCGAGCTGCGATATCGCGTCGATCTCATAAGCCTTTGGCGCGAAGAAAAACCCGTCCTTTGTTTCGCCGCTCAGCGGAGCCTCGGCGATGAACCGACCCTCGCGCGCCATGCGCTGCGCGTGCGCTTCCAGCGTCTTCAGCGCCTCGGCGTCGATGACCGGACCGATATCGGTGTCGAGCTTCATCGGATCGCCGATCTTGAGCTCCGCCATCGTGCCGGCAAGCAGCTTCAACACACGCGGCGCGATATCGTTCTGCAGGAACAAAACCCGCAATGCCGAACAGCGCTGCCCCGCGCTATCGAACGCCGACATCACGGCATCTTTCACGAGCTGCTCCGGCAAAGCCGTCGAGTCGGCGATCATGGCATTCAGCCCGCCCGTCTCCGCAATGAACGGTGGGATCGGCCCGCCGCGATCGGCCAGCATCCGATTGATAACGCGCGCCGTATCGGTGCCGCCGGTAAACACGACACCCGCGACACGCAGGTCGCGCACCAACGCGCCGCCGATTTGCGGCCCATCGCCCGGCAACAAATGCAGCACGTCGCCCGGCACGCCCGCTTCATGCAACAACCGGGTCGCGGCAAACGCGACCAAAGGTGTTTGCTCCGCAGGCTTTGCCACCACGCTATTCCCGGCCGCAAGCGCACCGGCAATCTGCCCCGTAAAAATGGCGACGGGAAAATTCCACGGACTGATCGCCGCAAACACGCCGCGCCCGTGCATCGATAATTCGTTGCGCTCGCCCGTCGGCCCCGGCAGCACTTTGGCTGACGAAAAATCGGCCCGCGCCAAGTTGGCGTAATAGCGCAAGAAATCGACGGCCTCGCGCACGTCGGCCAAGGCGTTGCCGATCGTCTTGCCCGCTTCGCGCACGCAAAGCCCGATCAAGAGCGCGGCATCGCGTTCGAACAGATCCGCCGCGCGGTCGAGAATATCGGCTCGCTTGCCGCCGCCCAACGCATCCCACCCGAATTGCGCCGCCGCGGCCGACGCCGCCGCGCGCGCCGCCATGTCCGGCGTCGCCGATAACACGGTGCCGATCTGGCGCGACCGCCGCGAGGGATCGAAGACCGATGTCCCGGCGCCCTCTTGCGTCACGCCGCCGACGATCGGCCGCGCATCGAGACCGTTCTCGACCGCTTGCGCAATCGCCTTCACCAAGGGCTCGGCCTGCGCCGGATCGCTCAACAACACGCCGTGCGAATTCTTTCGATCCGCAAACAAGTTGACCGGCAGCGGAATACGCGGATGGGGCTTTGGATTCATGGCTTCAACCTGCTCCACGGGATCGGCGACGATGGCGGCAATCGGGGCTTCGTCGTCGGCCAACCGGTTGACGAACGAAGTATTGGCGCCGTTCTCGAGCAACCGGCGCACCAAATAGGCCAGCAAATCTTCATGCGCGCCCACCGGCGCATAGATGCGACACTGCACGCCGAGCTTCTCGGGACCGACGGCTTCGTCGTAAAGCTCTTCGCCCATGCCGTGCAGGCGCTGGAATTCATAGTCGATGCGATTGCCCGCCATCGTCTTGACCGCAGCCAGACTGTGCGCATTGTGCGTCGCAAACATCGGAAAAAAAGCGACGTCGTCGGCAAGCAGAGCGCGCGCGCACGCCAAATACGAAACATCGGTCGACGCCTTGCGCGTAAACACCGGATAGTTGTCGAGGCCTTGCTCCTGCGCGCGCTTGATCTCGCTATCCCAATAGGCGCCCTTGACGAGCCTAACGGGAATGCGCCGCCCCTGCGCGCGCGCTAAGTGCCCAAGCCAATCGATCACCGCCGGCGCGCGCTTTTGATACGCTTGCACCGCAAGACCCAACCCATCCCAACCTTTAAGGTCGGGCGTCGCGCCCACCGCCTCGAAAATATCGAGCTGCAGGTCGAGCCGGTCGGCTTCTTCCGCGTCGATCGTAAAGCCGATGCTTGCGTCCCGCGACGCGCGGCACAACGGCAAGACGCGCGGCAAAATCTCTTTCAACACGCGCTCGCGGTTCGCATACTCAAGCCGCGGATGGATCGCCGACAACTTGACCGAGATCGAGTTGCGCTTGAACACCGTCCCCTGCCGCTTGTCCTCATGCGCGGCGATGGAGGCAATCGCCTGCGCATAGGATCGCGCATAGCGTTCGGCATCTTCTTCCGTCAGCGCGGCTTCGCCCAGCATATCGAATGAAAACCGGAACCCGCGCTTGGCCGCCTCGCTGCCGCGCTTGAGCGCTTCCTCGATCGTGCGCCCCAACACGAACTGCCCGCCCATAATGCGCATGGCGGTGTTCATGGCTTGACGGATGATCGGTTCGCCGCTGCGCTGCACCACGCGCCCGAAGATCGACGTCCAATCCCGCGCCCCATCGCCGAGCTTCACGACATGACCCGTCAGCATCAAGGCCCAGGTCGACGCATTGACGAACAACGATGACGATTGCCCCAGATGCTTGTCCCAATGCGCCGAACCGATCTTGTCTTTGATCAATCGATCGGCGGTGTCGGCATCGGGCACCCGCAGCAGGGCCTCGGCCAAACACATCAGCACGACGCCCTCTTCGGTCGACAGGGCGTATTGATGCAAAAACGCATCGAGCCCACCGCGCTTGCGTTGCGCCCGAACGCGGCTCACGAGATCGCGCGCCAAGACTTCCGTCGCAGCGCGCTCCTCCGCGCCGGGCCGCGCCCGCGCGATCAGCCCCTCAACGACGCCCGTCTCGTCCGCCAGATAAAGCCGCGCCATCTCGGCACGCGCCTGAGCCTTGGTCATGGGGCCGGACAATCCTATGCCCGGCGATGGAATACAATGCTGGGGGAGTCCTTATATGTGGAGCGCGCCACCTCCCGGAATCCGCACTTTTCCGCCACCCCAACGGACGCCGCATTGTCCGGGTGGATGATGCAAGCCGTGGTCTGAGAACCGAAATGAGCGTCGCCCCACGCCACCATCGCTTTCACGCCCTCCGTCGCATAACCCTTGCCATGGCCGAACGGCGCCAACACCCAGCCGGCCTCCGGCATGCCCTCGATCGACGGCTTGATGTCGCGCCTGAACTCCGAAAATCCGATCTCGCCTGCAATCCGGCCGGAGCTCTTTTCTTCCAGCACCCAATAGCCATAGCCCAGCAACGCCCAGTGCCCGACATTGCGCAAAACGCGCATCCAAGACTCTTCGCGTGTCGAGGGTTTGCCGCCGATGAACCGTGTGACGATGGCATCGCCCCATAGCGCCGCCAGTTGCTCGAAATCGTCGAGCCGGTGCCCGCGCAACCGCAGCCGCTCTGTTTCGAGTATCGGCACCATGCGCGGCGCCACGTCGAGTTTGACTATCAAAAGAACTCTCCCCGCTTCATCCCCGCCGTCAGAGCAACCCCAACTCCGCCAATTCCCGCCGCAACTTTTCAGGCATGTTGCGTGCGGCCTTGCCGATGTCGGACGGCGCGTCCTTCGCCGCCAAATAACGCCACCCCTGAAAGGCGCGCTTGGGCTGCGGCGCCACCAGCACAAGTTCTCTGTCGTAAACCAAATGACAGCGCGACACGCCCTCTTTGTCGGTAAAGGGGCGGATGTCGAGCAACTTCTGACGCACGGCGACGAACCCTTTGATCACCCAATAGAGCGACCCGCCGTCGAGGATCTCGTCGCGGCGTTTGGGCAGCATACGCGTCGTGTGTTTCAGTTCGCCCTTCTGGCCCCGCTTTTTGAGCGTCGCCAGATGATCGTTTTGCCAAGCTACAAGATCTTCAATGGAATCCGCGCCGACACAAAGCTTGATGAGATGCAGTGTCAGTTTCCGCCCTTCATCTCGTTCGGGTCGAGGAAACCGTCGCCGTTCTTGTCGAGCGCGGCAAAGCCGTCCATTTGCCCGCCTTGAAGCTCCTCGACCGAAACGCTGCCATCGCCGTTGGTGTCGATCGCTTTGCGTTGCTCGGCGGTCAGCTTCATTTCGCTGTCGTCGATCGAGCCATCTTTGTTTTTGTCGGCGCTAAAGGCAGCGCGGGCTGCTTGATTCTGAAACTCTTCCCGGCTGATACGGCCGTCGCCGTTGTAATCCGCGGGATTGCCTGCCGCAAAGGCCAACGGGCTCGTCACCATCAGCACCGCCGTACAAATCAGAATTTGCTTGCGCATCGATTTTCTCCACCGCCACAATTTGGCCTTGATATATTCAGCATGCATTCAGCCGCATGAATGTCACATGAAGGCTATCGCATGCACGCGTATTTTGGCAAACCACCGTCCTTGCAAAAGACCCCAAGAACGCGGTGTAATTGTGACCACGCGTTCACGCAATGGGTCGGACAAATTATCGGAGGCGAGACATGAAATTCAAAACCGCATTAAACAGTACGATCGCATCCGCCGCATTGTGTCTCGGCCTTGCCGGCACAACGGCACCGGCACACGCCGACAGCGATCTGCGCTGCAATTCGGCGCCCGGCGCCTACAATTACTGCCGCGCCGACACGTCGGGTGGCGTCACGTTGAACTATCAGCATTCGCGCTACGGTTGCTACCAGAACGACACCTGGGGTTACGACCGCAACGGCATCTGGGTCTCCAACGGTTGCAGCGCCACGTTCCGCATCGGTGCCCGCGACAAGGACGACGGCAAAACGGCGGCAGCGATCGGCTTGGGCATCTTGGCTCTTGGCGTCCTCGGTGCCATCGCGTCGCAAGACAACAACGATCACAATGACCGCAGCGACTACCCGCCGCCCCCACCACCACCGGGCTACGATCCGAACTATCCCCCGCCGGGCGGGTATGACCCGAACTATCCCCCGCCGCCGCCGCAGGACCAATACGACCCTTACGATCCCTATGGCACCTACGGCAATGCGCAGATCGTGTATTGCGATTCCAAGAAGAACAAACTGAAGGTGTGTCCGGTGCGCGTGCGCGACTACGTTCAGCTCGTGCGCCAGAGAAGCAAAAGCGCCTGCCGGTTCAACAAGACCTGGGGCTACGACCGCCGTAGCATTTGGGTGAACAAAGGGTGCCGCGCGGAATTCGCGATTTACTGACCGCGAACTCTTCTCATTCGGAACTATCGGACGAGGTGATGCAAGTCACCTCGTCGCCCGACAAGACCTCGTCGCCATTCGCGTCGCAGTTCGCCAAATCGCCTGCCGCCGCTTCCGCCGCATAGGTGTTGTTTTCTTCCGGCGTCACACGGCCGTCGCGATCGAAATCCGCGATGTCGAGAAAATGCGCATCGCCGTCGTTCATGTCGATGACGCCGTCGCCGTTGGTGTCGAGTTGCGCGAACAATCCCGAATGAAGCTCAATCAGTTCGGCCCGCGTCACGCGCCCATCTTCGTCCCGGTCGGCGCCCGCGGCCCACGCCGGAACAGCCACAAGAAGCAGCGCGCCAAAACTGTAGAGTGCTTTCATGTCGCCACATCCTCGACTTCGAAACTAATCACCACCGCACCTTCGTTGACCTGATCGCCCGCGCGAAAGGGTGCGGCCTTCACCGTCAAGTCGCCCGGCGCCGCCAGCGTGTGTTCCATTTTCATGGCCTCGAGAATGGCAAGCGGCTGGCCACGGCGCACGCGATCGCCCGCTTTGGTCATCATCTGTACGATCTTGCCCGGCATCGGCGCCACCAGATCGTTGCCTAAGGTCTCACCAAGATCGGCCGCGTCAAGCGCATTCTGACGCTTCAACGTGAAGCTGCGCCCGCGCATCAGCACCACCATATCCGCGCCGATCCGCAACACGCGCGCCCCCGCGCGCCGTCCGGCCAAACTGGCGCCGATCGATCCGTCGCTCTCGAACGCCGCATCGACGTCGATCGCGCCGTCGCCGGCATCGATCCGCCAACCTTTTTCGCGATAGGTCACGCCGACCGCGCGCGTCGTAGCGCCGTCGGCAAACGTCAAAACCTCGTGCTGGCGCAATCCGCCAACGCGCCACCCATCCACTTGCGCCCAAGGCGATTTTTGCGCGGCACCGTTCGCGCAGGCCACGCGGCTCAACAATTCGAACAAAGTCGCAAAGATCAACACATCGCCCGGCACGGCACCTGGAGGCGGCAACAACTCGCCCTTGTGCCGCTCGATGAAGCCGGTATCGACCTCGCCCGCAACAAACGCCTTGTGCCGCAACGTCGAAATCAAGAACGCAAGATTTGTGCGCGGCCCCGCAACCTCCGCCGTCTCGAGCGCGCTCGCAAGCCGC
>JAIOQG010000311.1 GCA_021413465.1 Alphaproteobacteria bacterium
ACGCGTTCCGGTGCGGCGTAGACGAAGGGCGTACCCGAAAGCAAGCATCGCTCGTCCGGCGGCGACAACTCCAAAGTCAGATGAGTTCATCGAAATGCGATCCCTAGAGGCGCTACGGAGTGAAGAACAAAAATAGAACAAACGCGTCCAAAGCGCAAGGCGCCCCCCGGAAATTGCCGTGCCCCCCGATAGCAACAGATAGCAAAAAATGCTATCAATCCAATCGACCGAATCCAGGAGCTCGATCATGAATTTTTCACTTCCCGCCGCGATGGAAGCTTTCGTCCGCAAGCAGGTGAAATCCGGCCGCTACGGCAACGCCAGTGAAGTCGTGCGCGAAGGGCTTCGTCTGCTCATGCACGAAATGCAAACCCGCGAGAGTAAGCTCCAGGCGTTGCGCCGCGATATTCAAAAGGGTCTCGACAGCGGTCCGGCGCGCGAGCTGGACATTGAAGAGATCATCGCAACGGCACGCCGGCGTCGTGAGGCCAAGCCGCGCAAGCGCGCCTGACGGGCAAGCTCAACCGGCGACCCGAAGCCGCAGCCGACCTCGTTGAGATTTGGGACTATATCGCCAACGATGATCCGGCCGCCGCCACGCGAATGCTCGAACGTATCGAGAAGGTCATGCGAAGGCTGCTCAACGGCGCAAGGCTAGGCCGTCCGCGCCCGGAGCTTGCGCGAGACATACGCAGCATTCCGTGCAAGCCATACGTCATTTTCTATTGTGTCACTGAGCCTGACATCGAGATCATCCGCGTCCTTCACGGCTCCCGCGACATCGAAACCCTCTTTCCGGGTGCCTAACAGCGCGATGAGCCTCCGATTGCACTGCCTCGATTTGGAGGTTCGCTTCAAGCGTATCAAATACCGGGAAACATATATCATGTCCCTGTATTTATCTCTAGAGGAATGAGGAACAGCACACCTATTTCGAAGTTCTTTGCGAAATGCGCATCCTGTCGGCTCATAGCTCCAACGCAGGCACTTTACTCACCGCCACGGACAGCTTGTACTCGTAGAGTTCGACATCTCTAATGCCGGCGCACGCAAGGCGCAGGTCCTCCGACATCGTTCGACAAATGATGATGCCCCTTACGCGCTGCCCGGGCTCGGCTAGATTCTGACGCATCCAGTTTGTGTAGCGCAGCAATTGACCTACGACCCGGTCATAGCCTTTCGACACCTTGAGTTCGAGCACAACAAGCGCGCCAGCCTTGTCGATGGCCAGAATGTCGATCCGTCGTCCGCCGGCTTCAAATTCCAACCCTCTGATACCTTCGACTTCATACAGCTTCAGCCCGGGTTCTATGCATTCGAGATTTTCGGCAAGATAGCGTTGGAGATCTTGCTCTAGCAGAAATTCGGAAGACCCCGGTTGAGCTTCGCGGCCATCGTCCTCTTCCGAGGGGTCGGACAACGCCTCTTCGCGGGCCACATCGCCAGGCACGAGTTCGTGGATAGGTGCAGGGTCCTTGCCGGGTTCATACAACCGGAACTGACCTCGCCCGACCTTAAACAGCAAATCGTCGCCAACATTTGGCGAATAGTGCAGTCGCGAAGGGTCGTTCGTAGATGCTTGGGACAAGTGCGGTGGAACGTTGGTTGGCCGAAATTTCGGATAATTCCTTTCAAACCACGCGACGACGCGCGAGGTCGTGAACACCTGACCGGGCTGCAATCCCATGTCCTTGATCATATCCTTGAGAAGCTCGCGGGCGGGCTTGTCGTACAGGGTGCGCGGCATCAATACCTCGATGTAAAGTGAAGTCAGTGAGCGATCTCGACGAATGAAAATGTCGTGTCCATTGGTCGAATTGGAAATTCTGCTCCGACCGTAGCAGGTTCATATATTTGGCGACAGGTAATCGTGTCCCGGTGAATGCGTGCAATAGCGTTGTGGCGTGTGCAGTAATTTGCGACGCAGTCTAGTCGGTAGAGCGGGCGCTTTTTCCTAGCACGATGTTGCTCCGGCGTTTCACGCCGATCCGAGTCTGTCGGCGAAATCGATTCGGATTGTCTCGCAGAAATTCTTCGACAATGGTTCGGATTAATTCCGCCTTCGTCTTGTGAGTATGCGCCGATAATACCTGTAGAATTTCAAATTCACGATCATCGAACGATACAGAGAGTCTATTTTGGACGGGCATTGCGCACCACCGACATGACTTCATAAATTACGAAGGCAAGCCCAAGCACAATGGCGATTTGGGCAATATGTGATCCTCCGAGCGGGAGATATGCGTTCGTTTTCTCACTAATCGCTGACCTGCCCCCGAACTTTCATCCATTGGCGATTAGAGTCCTGACCGTTGATACGCCTCTCGGCGCGGGTTGAGCAAATGGCCCTCGCGCGGAGCTGTCCAAGAGCGCAGCGCGTGGGCCGTTTGCGGATTGCAGGGCGTCGGCATAGGCCGACGGCGTGAGGTAGCCGAGCGAGGAGTGCGGCCGTGTCATGTTGTAATCAGCGGTCCATTGCGCAATCGCTTTGCGGGCATGATCCAGGCCGAAGAATAGGCTTTCGTTCAGAAACTCGTCGCGCATGCGGCCGTTGAAGCTTTCGACGTAGCCGTTCTGCATCGGTTTGCCTGGCGCGATGTAGTGCCATTGAACCCTGATCTCGGCCGCCCAGGCGAGGATGGCGTTGGACGTCAGTTCGGTTCCGTTGTCGGAAACGATCATGCCGGGTTTGCCGCGCGCCTCGATCAGAGCTGAGAGTTCACGCGCGACACGAATGCCCGAGATCGAAGTGTCGGCGATCGCCGCCAAGCATTCCCGCGTCACGTCGTCGACGATGTTGAGAATGCGAAACCGTCTGCCGCAGGCCATCTGGTCATGCACGAAATCCAAGGACCATCTGGCATTCATCTTCGCCTCGACGAGAATGGGCGCGCGAGTGCCAACGGCTCTGCGTCGGGCGCGACGCCTGCGCACAGTGAGGCCTTCCTCGCGATAAAGCCGATAGATGCGATTCCTTCCGGACGGCTCGCCCTCCCGGCGCAACAGGACGAACAGCCGCCGATACCCGAAGCGCCGTCGCTCGTTGGCAAGCTCGCGCAGACGCGTGCGTAACGGCACATCGTCCGGCCGGCGCGAACGATAGCGGATCATCGTGCGATCGGCGCCAATCAGGTCACAGGCCCGGCGCTCGCTCATCTGAAGGGCAGACTTCAAATGAGCGACAGCCTCGCGCTTGGCGGCGGGCCCTACCATTTTTTTGACAGAAGCTCCTTCAACGCAGCGTTATCGAGCATGCCGTCCGCCAAAAGCTTCTTCAGCTTCGAATTCTCGTCCTCAAGCGCGCGCAGCCGCTTGGCGTCGGAGACGTCCATACCGCCAAACTTCGCCTTCCAATTGTAGATCGTCGCTTCGGCGACCCCATGTTTGCGAGCCAGATCTGCCGCCTTCGCACCCGCCTCGTTCTCGCGCAAAATCGCGATGATCAGCTATTCAGTAAACCGTTTCCGCATCATACGTCCGTCCTGTCTGTGGGCCGGACACTAATTCCAACTGGAGGAAAATCTCAGGGGCAGGTCAGGAACGCAATGCCGACGATGTGGTCCACCCATGTGGCGTAAGGCGCGCGAGCTGGCGCAAATGGCGCCCCCCGAGCGCAACCGCTGGGTCGATTTCCTGCGCGCGGTCTCGATTCTGGCGGTGGTGTGCGGCCACTGGCTCATGGCCGGGGAGAATAAGGGGACAGAATAAGGGGACATGATACCTATTCCCCACGATCGCGCCGTGCGTCGCCAGCGCTCGTTTCGGTTTATTTTTGGGCTTGCGCCGAGGCGACAGGCATCCGATGTTCGCATCATCCGAACGGCCATAGGGATCGCCATGCCAACGATGTGGACCACCCATGTGGCGTAAGGCGCGCGAACTCGCGCAACTGGCGCCGCCCGAGCGCAACCGCTGGGTCGATTTCCTGCGCGCGGTCTCGATTCTGGCGGTGGTGTGCGGCCACTGGCTGATGGCCGGGCTCTATGTCGATGCGGCGGGCGAGCTGCAACGCGGCGACCTGCTCAGCGTTTCGCAATGGGCGGCCTGGCTGACCTGGATCTTCCAGGTGATGCCGGTCTTCTTCCTCGTTGGCGGCTATTCGAACGGGGTCAGCTGGGACGCGACGTTGCGCAAGGCTGAGCCCGGACAGACGGCTGTGTACCGCGACTGGTTTGCGAGCCGGGTGCAGCGCCTGATCACCCCGATCTTTCCGCTGCTGATGCTGTGGGCGGTTCTCGCGGTGATCCTGACGCAAGCAGGCTTCCCGCGCGAACAGATCCGCATGGCGACCGAAGCTGCCCTGATCCCGGTCTGGTTCCTGGCGGTCTATCTGCTGGTGACCGCCTGCACCCCGCTAACCTACTGGGCGTGGAAGCGCTTCGGCTGGCTCAGCTTCGCGTGGTTCATCCCCGCCGCCATCCTGACCGACTGGCTGACCTTCTCGGCACACGTGCCCTACGTCAATTTCACCAACTTCCTGTGGGTGTTCCTTGGCGTCCATCAGCTCGGCTTTGCCTGGCGCGACGGTAAGTTCGACAACCGGCTGTTCGCGCTCGGCTGGTTCGTGGTGGGCTTAGGCGTGCTGGTTTCGATCACGGTCTACGGCTTCTACCCGGTGGCGATGGTGTCCGCGCCGGGGGAGTTGTCCAACTCGCTGCCGCCGACGCTGGCGCTGTTTGCGCTGGGTGTCGCGCAGGTCGGGCTGGTGCTCGCGCTTGAGCCTTTGGGCCGCAGGATGCTCGACAATCTCAACATCTGGACCGCGACGGTGCTGATGAACGGCATGATCATGACCGTCTATCTGTGGCACCTCACCGCCTTCGTCCTGGTGATGACTGTGTGTTGGGTCCTGCTCGGCGGGTTTGGGCTCGATACCGTCCCCGGATCGAGCGCGTGGTGGGCCTCGCGCCCGCTGTGGTTCGCGATCTACATCGCTGCACTACTGCCGATGATCGCGGTGTTCGCGCGGCACGAGCGCAGCTTCGGCCCGATCAGGGGCGGGCGCACAGTGCCCAAGGCGCGGGTGGTGGCGGGTGTGCTGCTGATCTGCGTGGGGCTGGCGGCCACCGCAGGCGTGACGATCACGAGCCCTGACAGCTGGTCGGGCATCCGGGCGTCTGTGGTTGCGGCGCCCTTCGTGG
>JAIOQG010000312.1 GCA_021413465.1 Alphaproteobacteria bacterium
GCCCCCGCGGTCAGCGCCGAAATCACAATGTTCTTCATCTTGCGTCTCCCAAGCGGTTGGAGGTTCCATCGGAACCGAGAGGCCAACCCAGACTTTCGAGACGCATAAGCGGCTTTCGTGCCTGAATGGAGGATGAACGGGAATTCAGGCTGGCGGCGGGCCGGGCGGAAGCGGCGGGTGTTGCGTGCTAGGGTTGCGTCGCGACTCAACGAGGAGGTGCCGGATGAGACGATTGTGGATGGCGGTGGCGGTGCTCGCTTGGCCGGTGCTGGCGGGGGTGGGCGCGGCGAGCGCGGAGGAGTGGCTCGATACGCGGCACACGACGCTGATCGACGGCGACAGCATTCATCTGGAAAGCGACGGGCTGACCTATTTCATGGAGCGCCAAAAATATCCGAGCGATCCCGACAACCCGGACCAGCCCGTGCGCGCGGCGGTCGATTGCGTCAATCGGGTTTCGTATTCGTCGTATTCGATCGCGTACGAAGCGGATTGGCGCGCGAAGGGCGAAAAGGTGATCCCGGGAACGATGGGCGAAGCGCTGCTTGAGTTTGTGTGTTCGCGGGTGAAGTGAGGGGGGCCTCAAGTCTCCGAGAGTTGCGCTTGCAGCAGTTCCGCCAGATAGGCTTCCAAAGCCGAGCAATCGAGATCGCCTTGATCCCACGCATGATCGGCCGCGCGAAGGGCGGCGTAGTAAGGCTCGCGATCATCGCGGATGCGCTCGGGCAAGATTCTGCTTCCGGGGAGCAACGCTCCGCTGCGCGCGCACAATAGGTAATAGCAGGCGGCACGCGCCGTGCGCCCGTTCCCTTCGATGAAGGGGTGAATCCAAAGCAGGCGCCATAGTCCGTAGGATGCAAGTTCGGTCGGCGACCAGTTGAACCAATTTTCG
Organism: Alphaproteobacteria bacterium; assembly: GCA_021413465.1. Taxonomy (GTDB): domain Bacteria; phylum Pseudomonadota; class Alphaproteobacteria; order Micropepsales; family Micropepsaceae; genus SZUA-430. Next base: position 893 of record JAIOQG010000312.1, read on the forward strand.
TGGAGCGTCGACATGAACCGGTCCATCAATTCGGGAACGTCTTTGAAGTGCGGAGGTTTGTGACTGCCGACATAGATCGGCTCTTCACGGAACCGCCCGCCGAACTGCGAAATGTTGGCGACGGCTACATGATTGAGCGCCCATAAGACGTATTTATCGAAGGATGTATGGCCTTGGATCAGCCCGATCTCAACGCAGTTGGCGAGCAGGTCGTATTGCCGGCTCAGGTTTCGTTCCTGAAGCTGAGCGTAGAGTTCCGGAGCTTGCGTCTCGATGACGATCATTCGCAATCCGCCATTTGCAAGCAGCGCAGGGCGCGCGGCTTTATGCAGGAAGCAGACGTAGGCGCCGCGTCGCCGCGCGCGCGGATTCCTTGGTGATCCCTTTTGCGCTTGCCGGAGCGTTGCCGTAGATGAAACTCACCCGCTGCTCCAACAGCTGCTCGTCGGAGACGCCGGTTTTGACCGCGGCGGCCAATAGGCGTTCGAGTTCAGGGCGCGGCGGCGCCGGTTTCAAAAGCGATTTACGTGCAGCCATGACGACTCTTCTCCCGCGCCGACCATAAGCGAACAGTCCTTACCGGCAAGCATTGGCTTGCAATTTTTGACGGCCGTTGCGGCACATCCAGCCACACGAAACATGATCGCATGCGTTCGCCTTGTCAAGAACAAATCACGAACATGGCGAAGCACCGGGCAAGGCCTGAGCTGTTTCTGCCCGTCTCAAGAACACAGTCGGCATTCCGTAGTCGGACCCATCAAACGCGTCTAACAGATGCGCAATGTCGTCGCCCTGACCTAACTTGCTTGTCCAGCGACCGTCGGGCAATTGTCGAGCAGCATGAGTGAAGTGCCCACTCAAGGTGTAAATCACAATTTTCTGGAAGCCTGGTTCAACGGCGCCATCATTGCAAGTTCGGAAGCCGTGCAATTCGCAAGCGCGCACATAAGACTGAACCGAGAAAATCCTTGGAAGATTCGGCGGCCAATAGAAAAAGCCTAGGGGGTCTGGTTCCCACCAATGCGTGTTGTCGCCGAGAGCCCAAGCGAAGCAGTTGTATTCGATTGTGGGTGAACTCGTGCGGCTATAGCCTTTCGAAAGGTTTGGAAACTCCTTTGTCCAATCAACGAACATCCGGATGTGTTCTCTCAGCCCACGCCAGCCAGGCGTTGATTACCTCGCGTACCTTTCCTGCTGCTTGCGGCGGCACTGGATTTTCACGCGTCAAAATCGGCAGCGCTAAAAATAGAAAATCAGGATTCGTCCGCAATTCGCGAATAATGAATGGCACCACCGTGGAACCCATAGCCACGATCTTTGCGAACGCCGGATGGCGCATCTTTGCCGCTATTGTCGAATCTGAATATGTCTCGCGACGCCAGATGCGAAGCTGGTTATAGAACTGATCGACGATATCTTCTGCATGAGCGGAGTACATCGCTCCCGATGGGGCCAGCGACGATACAGGAGTCGTCAACGGAGCGCTCCAGTGAGCGGTCGCAAAGGTTCGAGAGTATGCAAATGCGGACATTGTTCTATTTCTCCTCGTCAGAAAGTGCGGCAACGCTTTGCACTTCCCAGTTCTTGACATCGGCAATGCGGTCGCCGAGCCATTTGTGAACCACTTCGGCAACGTTCAATGTCAGAAAAACATCGGCATCTAGCTCACGGACAATCGAGTTTCTCGACACCGTTTCCTCTGGAATAGCCTCACCTAGAGTTCCCTTGCTCGACAGTGAGTAAACCTGGCGGCGGGGGATAGCCGGTCGTTCGCTATAGAACGCCATATGAATATGACCGGTCGGAGTGACTGAACCGATCACGCCATCGGTCCTTATGGCACGAAAGAGATTGCTCTTTATGTAGTCGATGGCGACGCGGTTCTCTCCAACTGGGCCCGAAATGTTAGGATCGTCGGGGTTGGACATCAGTGTCTCCAAATCGGAACTCATGCATTGTTTCCTTCAATCCATGAACAAAGTCAAAATTCGCCGAAATTGCAATTGATGAACAACGTTCAAATCTGCAACTTCGACGCGCTCGATTGGCGCATGTTCGCGCGATGTTCACCATGAATTGACTCCATTCTCACTCGGCCACCTCGGTAAGTTTCATCCCCGACACGCCGAGCGGCGCAGCGAAGCGCCGCGTCGCGCGTGTAGGGGGGGGGGGGTAACTTCCCCGAAGGCCAAGCCCCTGGGCGCATTCATTCGCCGCCCTCGCCTTCTTGTGCGCTCAGCCCGTCGAGGTCGAGGAGGCGGCCTTCTTTGGTGCGGATTTCGATGACTTCTTTCACCTTGGCGGGGTCGTTGCCGGCGAGGGTTAGGATTTCGTCGAGGACGGCGATGCGTTTCAGCATGGTTTCATCGTGGTCCCAGAATTCGGGCAGCGGCGGTTGGAGGATGTCTTCGTCCTGCGGTTCGATCGCGGCGGCCAGGCGCAGATAGACGGCCGGGTTCGTTTCGCGCAGGGTTTTGATCGTCTCGGCGCCGTGGGCTTCGAAGTCGGCTGCGAAGGCGTTGGCGAAATCGCTCGCGATTTTGTTGCGTCCGAGCGCGGCGGTGGCGGGTTTCGTGGTCATGTGCCGGCCTTGCGGTCAAAGCGCGGGGCGGCGCAGCGCAGCGCCGCCTCGCGCGCGTAGGGGGTAGCTTCCCCGAAGGGGAAGCGTAGGGGGATTTGCCGCGAAGGGTCCACGAAGGGTCCACGAACCGTCCGCGAAGGGTGTGGGAAGGTCCGCGAATTCATCCGCGAAGGTCCGCGAAGGGTCCGCGAAGGGGTCCGCGAAGTTTAGGGTGCATGACCATTTATCGCTCCTGTTTGCGAGGGGTTGGTTCCGTCCACGTGGGATGCACAAGCGGTTTCCCCACTGTCTTCGCCCGGATAACGGAGATGCGCCGGGCGAACAAAAACATAGCGCCGCGATTTCGGTCCGAGTTCGACGCGGACCAAGCGGCCTTTCTCAATCAGGCGGTCTTGGGCTGCCGCCGCCGATTTCCAACTGATGTGCCGGCACGCCGGCAGATCGCGCGCGAGATTGACGAGCGAATTTTGGTGACGATGGGCGGCAGCGAGGCGTTCGCCGTTCTTGACGAGATTGTCGGCCGCCTCCAGCAACCTTCTGTCGTCGTCGAGTTTGTCGTAGGTGTTCAGGCTTGGGCCGGCGATGTCGGTGCGCAGGAAGACGCCGTCTTGCCATTTCAGGCGCAGCGTGTCGCCGGCGGGGCCGTAGTTCGATTTCATCGTCTTGAGCAGGCGGTCGTTCGTGGGTTCGTCTTCGCCGTCGACGTCTTTGTCTTGCGTTTTGGGTTTCGACAAATAGATCCGTGCCCGGACGGAACCGTGCCAGCCGGTCGAGCCCGAGAGGCCGGTGCCGTCGGTCAAGCCCGCGCGCGAGGGGTGGGCGGTGAGAATCGTGCCGCCGTCGTTGACGAGCGAAAGCCTTCGCATCGCGTTGACATAGGTGCGCACTTGCGGGCGGATGTTTTCGTTGCCGAGGAAGGTGTCGGCCACGGTGTCGACGATCGTCAGTTCGATGCGGTGGGCGCGGACGAATTCCTCGACCTGCGAGAACACGAGCTGGAGCTCGCCGATGTCGTTGCGCGAGTTGAAGACCATGAGCTCGTTCGCCTGGCCGACGCGCGAGGCAAAGAAGACGCGGCCCTTGAGGTCGCCAAGCGTGCAGCCGTAATGGCGGCAGATGTCGTGCAGGCGGCGGTGGAGTTCGCCCTCGTCGTCTTCGCAGTAGAAGCCGAAGCTTGCGATCGGGCTTGCGGTCGTGGCCAGGCCGAGCCAGGGGCGCGCGAGGGCGCAGGCGACCTGGAGCTGGAGCATGAGCAGCGATTTGCCAGTGCCGCCGTCGCCGCCCAACAGGGCGATGCCGCCGCGGGTGAGAATGCCCGGCAGCAGCCATTGGCGCGGGGGCACTTCCTTGCCGGCGAGGGAGGCGGCGTCGACGGGCTGCAGCGAGCGCGGACGCTCGACGGGCGCTTGCGGGCGCGGCTTCATCGTGTCACCCGATTCAATACACTGTCTTCCCGGAAGTTATGCGCGCCCAACTGCGCAGCAGTTGGCTTGCGCGCGTTACTATCCGGGACCCAGGCGTGACACGCGCCGAGCCCCGTCTCCTGGGTCCCGGGTCTTGTTCGCTTTCGCTCACGCGCCCGGGATGACAACGGTTGATTTTCGGGGTGCGTCTTCATCGCGCCGCCCTTTGTTGCAGGACGTCGTTGAAGTCTTCGACCGTGTCGCCGAATTCGGCGGAGGGTGGGATGACGTCGACGGTGTAGCCGCGGCGGCGGTGGGCGGTTGCGGCGGCGTCGGCGGCGTCGCGGCCTTCTTTGCCTTCGTCGGCGAAGAGGACGAGGCGGCTGATGAAAGGCGGGATCGCCACCTTCGCCAGGCGGCCGGTGCCCGCGGTCGCCCAAACGGGGATGTAGTGCAACAGATAGCCCGAGAGCGCGGTCTCGATGCCTTCGGCCAGGCCCAGCACATCGGCTTTCGGTTCGACGAGTTTCACCGCGGCGGCGGCCATGGGGCCCAGCGATTTCTTCGCGGGCTGCACCGGGGCCTTGGCCGTGCCGTCGTCGTTGAGATAGATGCGATGCACCGCGACCACGCGCTCGGCCGCATCGGTCAGGCTTGCGATCAGGCAGGGGAAGGTGCGGCCGGAATTCGTATGGAGGTGGCGCGGCAGAAAGCGCAGCGCGGCGATGCCGATGGGTGGCAGGGCGATGCCGCGCGCGGCGAGATAGGTTTCGACGCGCGTGCCCGCCATCGGCAGAGCGCCGTCCCACAACGCGCGGGCTTTGGCGCTGCGCCTTGCGTCATCTATGGCCGGATCGGGCACGGCGTCCGGCGGCGGCTTTGCGTGACGGCGCGCGGGATCGGCGCGGTAGGCGTCGTGCCACAGGCCGCGGCGTTTCAGTTCGTGGACCACGTCCTTGAAGCTGCAGCCGGCAAAGCAATGCAGCGCCGGGCCGTCGTGCATGTGGCGCACGCTGAACGAGGGTTCGCGGTCGTCGTGCGCGGGGCAGCGGGCCATGCCGTAGCGCCCGTGCCATTTGCCGCCGAGACCGGCAATGAGGGCGCGCGTTTCGATCACCGCGCGCGCCGGGCGGATGTTTGCGATTTGTTCCCAGATGCGTCCTGCCGCACGCCGCCGTTTCCTTTTTCCTTTTTTGAATGTCCCCTTGTAACATATTTCGCATCATGTTTCAATACTTTTCGTCTACAAAGCGAATACATTTATTAAAGGCGCACGATGACGGCGGGAAAAAGCAAGCGCGGACGGCCGCGGCTGAAGGCGGGCGAAGGCAAGCAGGCGACCATCCTGGCGCGGGTGGGGGCGGATTTGCGCGACGCGCTGCAAACGGCGGCGGACGGGCACGGCGTGTCGCTGTCGCGGGAGGTCGAGGCGCGGCTGCGCGAATCGCTTGCCCTGCCCGGCGAGATCGAGGCCATCGTGCGCGCCTTCGGCGGCGAGGAGGCGTTCGCGCTGATGGCGTCGAGCGCGCATTTGATGGCGACGATGGTGCAGCGGGGCAAGACGTCGTGGGTCGACGATCCGTATCTGTTCGAGATGGCTTTGAAAATCATGACCTACATGATGGAGCAGTTCCGCCCCGAGGGCGCGGTGAAGCGGCCCAAAGGCGGGCTGTTCCGGCGGAGCGATATCGAAAGCGACGACGACGATCAGGCGCTGACGACGGTGTCGGTGATGATCATGATGCTCAAAAGCGAAGACCGCGACGCGCCGGCCAAGACGACCGTCAAGGGCGCGCCGATGTTTCGCGCCGAGGCGCTGGTCGGGCGCGAGGCGGTGGCCAAACGCCTGCGCGCCGTGCTGGCGCGGCGGGGACGCCTGCGGGCGGGGTGAAATAGCGCCGCCGGTTTGATGCACATCAAAGCGCCGCGCTTGCGCGTTGGTGCTATAAGGGTATGTGTCGGCAGCTTTTTATCGGCAAAGCCCCCGCCCCGCTGCCGTGCAGCATGGGAGTGACGCATATGGGACATCACAGTTCGATCACCAACCACAACGTGCTGGCGCCCGCGATTTTGCGGACGATCCACGAAGCGTTCGACGACGTTGTGCAGACGATTGAAGCGCGCTTTGGACCCTATACGTCGCCCGCCTGGGACCCGATGCGCGCGAAGGTGGCGCGGCGGATGGTCGATCTTGCCAAGCACGGCGAGTGCGATTTCACGCGGCTGCGCGACGGTGCGTTGAAGGCGATCCATCTGGATTCGTGAGGCGGACGCGTTAGGCCGTCAGTTTGGCCATCGTGGCGTCGGACATTTCGAAGTTGGCGTAGACGGTTTGCACGTCGTCGTGGTCGTCCAGCGCGTCGATCAGTGTGACGAGGGCTTCGGCGGCGTCGCCTTCGACGGGCACGCCGGTTTGCGGGCGCCAGACGAATTTCGCGCTTGCCGGCGGGCCGAAGCGTTTTTCAAGGTTGCGCGCGACCTCGGCCAAATCGTCGGGGGCGCAGGTGAGGTCGTGGGTTTGATCCGTGGACTGACAATCGTCGGCGCCGGCTTCGATGGCGGCGTCCAGCATGGCGTCGGCGCTCGCGACGCTTGAGGGGTATTGGATCTGGCCCAAGCGATCGAACATGTAGGCCACCGTTTCGCCCATCTGACCGCCGTGCTTGGCAAAGAGCGAGCGCACGTCGGACGCCGTGCGGTTGCGGTTGTCGGTTAGGCCTTCGACGATCAGCGCGACGCCGCCCGGGCCTCGGCCCTCGTAGCGGACTTCCTCGTAGTTCGTGGCGTCGGCGCCTTGGGCCTTTTTGATGGCGCGCTCGATCGAGTCGCGCGGCATGGAGACTTTGCGGGCGGCGATGAGGACGGAGCGCAGTTTGGCGTTGTGGTCGGGATCGGGTAGGCCCGCCTTTGCGGCGACGGTGATTTCGCGCCCAAGCTTTGAGAACAGCTTCGAACGCTTGGCGTCCTGCGCGCCCTTGCGGAACATGATGTTCTTGAACTGACTATGGCCGGCCATTGCTTATGGTCTCTGCTCGATTTGGGAGGCTGATAAACCTCAAAGGCGGGGACGCGCGCAAGGGGGAAGACGGGGGCTCACGCAAAGCCGCTAAGACGCGAAGAAGAAAGGGATTGAACCACCAAGCACACCAAGCACACCAAGAACACCAAGACGCTCGTGGTCGCCGACGACGACCCAGCGTTTCCAAAACCCACCCCCATCTGTCATGGTCCGCCCTCGGGTCGCGGCGTCGCCTTGCCCGAGGATAAACTCCGCCGGACCACCCACGACTTCTTTTATGGCGCGGTATTACTACGTCTACATCGTCACGAACCGGCCGAACGGCACGCTGTATATCGGTGTGACGAACAATTTGATCCGCCGTGTCGCGGAGCATCGCGAGGGCCGCGTCGAGGGATTCACGAAGAAGTACGGTTTGAACCGGCTCGTCTATTACGAGATCTTCGAAAATGTCAGTGCGGCGATCGCGCGCGAGAAGCGGCTTAAGACCTGGTTGCGGGCGTGGAAGGTGCGGTTGATCCGCGGAATGAATCCCGAGTGGGATGATTTGTGGGACGGGTTGTTGGACGCGCTGCCGTTTTCTTGAACGATGCGTAAGGAAGGAAGTCGTGGGTGGTCCGCCTTCGCGGACCATGACAGCTATTTTTGCATTTTTCTCTGACTCTCTTCTACTCCGGCATCGCGGGTTTCAGTCTGCCGCCTAGGCGCACGGGTTCTATGCGCAGGCTTAGGCCTGTGCGGTCGTCGGTTTCGACAAAGACGCCGCACACCGTTGCCGGGCCTTGGGCGGGGGTCATGCGGCCGCTTGAGACTTTGCGCACGAAGCGCAGGATCGGTTCGCTTTTTTCCATGCCGATGACGCTGTCGTAATCGGCGCAGGCGCCCGCGTCGGTTTGGTAGGCGGTGCCGCCGGGCAGGATTTGCGCGTCG